>CAYRJH010000005.1:38887-42831 GCA_964424685.1 uncultured Actinomycetota bacterium
GTTTTTATAGCCTCATCCTGCCCCACAACTCTTTTATGAAGTTCATCTTCCATTCTCAATAATTTTGATGATTCGCTCGAAGTCAGTTTGTATACCGGAATACCAGTCCAATTGGATAATATTTCTGTTATCTCGTTCTCACCGACGATTTCCTTGTCAGTCTTTTTAGATCTAATATTAATCTCTTCTATCTCTCTCTTTTCCTTCAACAGTTGTTTTTCCCTGTCCCGTAACTGCGCTGCTTTTTCAAAATCCTGAGATTCAATGGATTTTTTCTTTTCAGCCACGACTTTTTCTAAATTTGCTTCAAGCTCCTTCAGGTCAGAGGGCATCGTGAGCGTCCTCACCCTGACCCTGGATGAAGCTTCATCTATAAGATCTATTGCCTTATCAGGTAAAAACCTGTCACTTATATAACGGTGTGATAATTTTGCTGCCTCTACTATGGCTTCTTCTGTTATAGTAAGGCCATGAAATGATTCATATTTATCTTTGATGCCTTTTAATATTTCTATTGTTTCATATACCGTAGGTTCATTTATAAAAATGGGCTGGAATCTTCTTTCAAGAGCTTTATCCTTTTCAACGTATTTACGATATTCATTAACAGTAGTAGCCCCTACAGTCTGTATCTCGCCCCTTGCAAGCATTGGTTTTAATATACTTGCAGCATCTATGGCACCTTCAGCCGCACCGGCGCCTACAAGAGTATGGACCTCGTCAATAAAAAGAATAATATCCCCATCATCCTTGATTTCCGCTAATACTTTTTTTAACCTTTCCTCAAAATCTCCTCTATACCTGGAACCTGCTACCAAAGACCCTAGATCAAGAGTAAATATTTTTTTACCTGCGAGATTTGAGGGAACTTTTTTTGAACATATTAATTGAGCAAGGCCCTCAACAATAGCAGTCTTTCCTACTCCTGACTCCCCTATTAGTATTGGATTATTTTTAGTTCTTCTGGAAAGTATCTGGATTATTCTATCAATCTCTTTTTTTCTTCCAATCAGCGGGTCAAGTTTGCCCTCCTGTGCCAGTAAAGTTAAATCTTTCCCGTACTGCATAATCATTTTAAGCGGCTTCTTCTGATTCCTTTCGATTGCAGCTTTTTCCGGTTCTGAATAATAAGACTGTTTATTTAAAATTTCCTTTATTTTTTCTTTTACATTATCAAGCGTTACTCCCATACCATTCAAAACTCTTGCTGCAACTCCTTCTCCTTCTCTCAGGAGCCCCAGCATTATATGCTCTGTGCCTATATAATTATGCCCCATCTGGAGTGCTTCCCTTAAAGATAATTCCAGGACTTTTTTAGCCCTTGGCGTAAAAGGAATATGTTCATATGACTCTGAAGTACCTTCAGTAACTACCTCTCTTATTGCAGCTTTGATTTCATCAAAGGACACATTCAATTCATAAAAAACCCTTGCAGCGATTCCTTCTCTTTCATCAATTAAACCAAGCAGGATATGCTCGGTACCGATATAATTCTGTTTTAAAAATCTTGCTTCATCCTGAGCTTTAACCACTACTTTTCTTGCTCTTTCTGTAAACCTTTCAAACATTTAATCAGCTTCCTTTAAGACTTTCTTTCTAATAATTCCGGCTCTTATTGAATCAAGCCGGTCATCATTTACTTCATCGCTTATTTCCATATCAAGTATGATCCGGGGGTTGCTTATTTTATTTATCAATTCAAAAAAATCAAAGTCATATACCCCATCTATTATACTCAAATCCAGACCAAGTCTTAATATTGATAATAATTCCAATGCTTCTTCGTACGATAATATTTTAGCATACTTTAGCAAACCAAAGGAACGGTATATATTATCCTCAATTCCCAGGAGGTCATTCCTTTTTAATTGCATTCTTGCATTTTGCTCATCTTCAATTATGCTTAAACAAATTGCCTGCATTTCTTTAACTATATCCCTCTCACCTTTACCAAGCGTAACCTGGTTGGAAATTTCAAATAAGTTACCGATTATTTCAGATCGACCTACAAAATATCCGTTTATCTGACATCCAATACTATTTATTTTTTTTACAAAATCAGCAATTCCCGGGCCTACTATTAGTATCGGAAGATGAGCTATAACAGTGATCCTTAAAGCAGTCCCCAGATTAAACGGGCTTGCCGTAAGATATCCAAGATTACTGTCAAAAGCAAAACTCAATCTTTTCTCAAAATATTTCTCAATACCCGTTACTTCTTTATATGCCTTACGAATATTCAGACCAGGACAGGTACTCTGGATTCCTAGATGGTCCTCGTGGTTTATAATTACCGCTGTTGACATTCCCGAACTTAACCGGGATCTTATAAATAATCCTTTGCCCTGCATTCTATTTGCTACTCCTGCATCTATCATATAATCTTTAAAAAGCAGATCCCTTTGTATTTTCCCCAGACTCCCAATCTTATAATACCGGAAATCCTTAAATATCTTTGTATCGCTTACAGATTTTTTTATTTCTTCAAGAAGAGCATTTCTTTCCCTGCCGCTGCCTGCACCTGCAAATTTTTGATTAGTAAGATTTCTTGCCAGCCAGATTCTTGTATTTAAAATAATTTTATTTCTATTGCCTGCGCTTTTTTCTTGTTCTGTTTTATTTTTCATCAGGTATAAATTTTCACCGGCCATATATATTTTTCTCCAATCTTTTAATCCTATCTCTTATTTTTGCTGCTCCCTCAAAGTTCTCAATTATTATCTCATTCTGGAGTTTGCACCTGAGATCTCTTATGCTTTTCTCAAGTCTGATTTTTCTGCTGGTATTTAAAGGTATTTTTCCTTTATTTTCAAGACTTCCCTGAATAGATTTTATTACCGGAAACAATACATCTTTAAATTCGCTGTAACAATTACCACAGCCTACTTTCCCGGTTCTTTTAATTGTTTTTAAATCCATACCGCAATATGAACATTTTAGATTCCTGCCATAGCTTAGATTTCTTAAAATCTTCTTACTCCTGCCTGAGCGGATGCCATCATCGCCGGGCTGATAAGATTTATAAAAGATTTTAGTAAGGTCATTGTAGAAATCTTCCTCATTTAAGAAAGAAAAATCCCTGGCGCATTCCCTGCATATATTTATTCTTTCTATATTGCTGCCCTGAATCTTTATTAAATGAATAGTTGCTTCATTTTTATAACAAAAATCACATTTCATATTCTAATCACCGCACCGGAATAAATTATTTTGTATTTTGCAAAGAAATTATACCATCTTTTCTATAAGAATAAACTCAAATCATATCACTATATTGTCTATTCTTGTTCAGGTCTTAAAAGGGGAAAAAGGATCACATCTCTAATTGAATTACTATTGGTTAACAGCATAACCAGCCTGTCAATACCAATTCCTTCTCCACCAGCAGGCGGCATTCCGTACTCGAGAGCTTTTAGAAAATCTACATCGATTCTGCCTGTAATCCTTTCTTCTTCAGACTTGCTCTTTACCTGGCTTTTAAATCTTGCAAGCTGTTCTTCAGGGTCAATTAATTCCGAGAAGGCGTTGGCAATTTCTTCTCCTCCTATAAATAATTCAAATCTTTCAGCTAAATTTTCATTGCCGGGGTGTTTTTTCGCCAGAGGAGAAATTTCTATCGGATAATCCTTTATAAAAGTAGGTTGTATAAGTCCGGGTTCAACTAAAGCTTCAAACATCTTATTTATTATCTTTCCCTTTCCCGAATCTTTATCAATTTCGATTTCCAGGCTTTTTGCTTTTGACAGTAATTCTTCTTTTGTATTATCAAAACTTAACTTAATTCCGCTGTACTTATAAATAGCTTCCAGCATCGTGATTTTTTCCCATTTTCCATCCAGACTGATTTCATTTCCTTTGTAAATTATTGTTAAT
The DNA here is from genome assembly GCA_964424685.1 of uncultured Actinomycetota bacterium. Taxonomy (GTDB): domain Bacteria; phylum Actinomycetota; class Humimicrobiia; order Humimicrobiales; family Humimicrobiaceae; genus JAQVEM01. The sequence continues at coordinate 42,761 of CAYRJH010000005.1, forward strand.
TTACCCGTGGACTGTTTGGAAACAAATTTTATGAGGTTTTCAGTTATACTCATCATATCATTATAGTCTGC
>CAYRJH010000006.1:0-1818 GCA_964424685.1 uncultured Actinomycetota bacterium
GAAAGAAATTTTCCCTGCCAGTGGCCGCCCCGGGTTGCAGCGACAAGAGAACGTTCCAAGATACTGGCAGGAGAATCGATGCTGGTTGAGGAAACAACGGAAAATGTTTTCAAAGGAGCGGATCTTGTACTTTTTGCCGGTAAAGAAGGAGCAAGGGGAGCCAGCGTCACATGGCGGAAAACAGCGGAAGAGGCCGGTGCAATATGCATAGACAATGGAAGGGATTTTCGTCTTGCAGTAGATGTGCCTTTGGTAGTTCCTGAAGTCAATGCCGATTCAATAAAGGAAGGAGTACGTTTTATTGCAAGTCCGAACTGTTCGACAATTCAACTTGTTGCGGCTCTTGCTCCCATACATAAAATTGCCAGAATAAAAAGAATAATAATATCAAGCTACCAATCTACCAGCGGCTGGGGTGTGGAAGGGCCCGAAGAACTTCGACGTCAGACACCTATGGCATTGGAATCGCTTGAAAACATCGTTTTCAACCCGGCTATTTTTGCCCGTCCGGTAGCTTTTAATTGCATACCGCATATAGAACCTTTTATGGAAGAGAATTATACCCGTGAAGAATTAAAGCTTGTTTATGAGACACGCAAGATATTAGGAGATCAAGATATCCGGATTTCTGCTACTGCAGTGCGTGTTCCAGTATTTGTAGGACACGGAGAATCAATATGGATAGAAACTGAAAAACCGGTAAAGCCGGAAGAAGCCCGGGATATTTTAAGAAATTCTCCCGGCATAGTTTTAATGGATGACCTGGCAGGCGAAAATCCTCGCGAAGATAAAAATGAGAGGAATTATCCCACTCCGCTTGATGTTCATAAATATCGCGATGAAGTCCTTGTTGGAAGAATAAGGAAAGATTTAAGTTGCCCGAATGGTCTGGTTTTATGGTGTGTGGCTGACAATCTTAGAAAAGGGGCTGCTTTGAACGTGGTCCAGATTGCTGAAGAACTTATCAAGAGGGATATTTTAAAACTTTAGATGATTCGGAGCCGGTAACAATTAACTGACAATTAACCTTTTTTATGATTTTCATGCCTATTAATGATTAAAATACGGGAAATAAAAGCAAAATCAATAATAGCCAGGTCAAACCTGCCCGATACCGAGTATACAATAAATCCATATGTTGGATGTATCCACTCCTGCCTGTATTGTTATGCAAGGTTTATGAAGAGATTTACCAATCATAGTGAACCCTGGGGCAAATTTATTGACGTAAAAATAAACGGGCCGGACCTGATTCCGGAAAAGTCCCTGAAGTACGAAGGAAAGAGAATTTTTATGTCTTCTGTTACCGATCCTTATAATCCTCTGGAGAGAAAATATAAGCTAACCCGGAGGATACTGCAAAAGCTAATTCCCCTGCAGCCCGACCTGGGAATACAGACTAAATCTGATCTGGTTTTGCGTGACATGGATCTTCTGGTGCAGTTTAGGAATTGTCAGGTGGGTTTAACCATAACTACAGTCAATGATACTATAAGAAAAGAAATTGAACCCTCCACTTCTCCGGTTCAAAAAAGAATAGAGGCGCTCGCAAAATTAAAAGAAGCGGGGATAGAAACCTATGTTTTTATCGGTCCTATTCTTCCATTTTTCACAGAGTGGAAAGAAATTGTATATGAAACTAAAAAATTCACTGATTCTTATATGTTTGAAAACCTGAACATAGCAGGCACAATCTGGAGCTGTATGAGAAGCTGGCTTATAGAGAAACACCGTAATTTGCTGGAAGAATATGAGCGTATCTACTTTACTAAAAGCGGGTACTGGGATAATGTTGAAAAGGATATAAGGGAATTTTGC
>CAYRJH010000006.1:1918-33099 GCA_964424685.1 uncultured Actinomycetota bacterium
CAAGATGGAGAATTTTACATATCGCAGTCCTACTAAAATAATTTTTGGTAAAGGTACCGAAAATAGAGTCGGAACTGAAACAGTTAAATACGGGAAAAAAGTTTTACTGCATTACGGCGGGGGAAGCATTAAAAAATACGGTCTATACGAGCGGGTTTTAAAATCATTAAAGGATGCAGGAATGGAAGTGATTGAGCTGGGGGGTGTCCAGCCTAATCCAAGATTATCCCTGGTTAAAAAAGGAATTGATATGTGCAGAAGGGAAAAGGTAGATATTATCCTGGCCGTAGGCGGAGGGAGTGCAATTGATTCAGCCAAGACCATAGCATCAGGAGTGCCATATGATGGAGATGTCTGGGACTTTTTTGCGGGGAAGGCTGAACTGAAAGAAATAATACCTGTTGGTGTAGTCCTTACAATTCCTGCTTCAGGCAGTGAATCCAGCAATAGTTCGGTAGTTACAAATGAGGATGGAATGTATAAAAAAGGATTTACTTCTGAACTGCTGCGGCCAGAGTTTGCTATATTAAATCCGGAAAATACCTTTACTCTTCCTCAATATCAGACTGCCTGCGGATCAACAGATATAATGGCACATATAATGGAAAGATATTTTACTACAGTAAAAAACGTCGAGCTTACTGACCGGTTATGTGAAGCTGCTCTAAAGACAGTTATAAATAATACGTATGAAGTATTAAGAGAGCCTGATAATTACGCCGCCCGGGCGGAGATTATGTGGACCGGATCTATTGCTCATAATAATTTACTCGGTACCGGTAGGATTGGTGATTGGGCTCCTCATAAGATAGAAATGGAGATAAGCGGTTTGTATGATCTTGCTCATGGAGCCGGCCTGGCTATAATTTTCCCGGCATGGATGAAATATGTTTATAAAAATGATATTGAGAGATTTGCTCAATTTGCAGCCAGGGTATGGAATGTGGAACCTGATTTCAATGATACGGAAAAAACAGCTTTTTCAGGTATTGAAAAACTGGAAAACTTTTTTAAGGAAATTGGGATGCCCGCCACATTAAAAGAGGCAAATATTCCTTATGACAGGTTAGAAGAGATGGCCGAAAAATGTACCGAAATGGGTCCGGTAGGCAATTTTATCAAATTGGACAGGAATGATGTGCTTAAAATATTAGAGATAGCAAGATGAACAATTTTAAATTAAATGTTCAATAATTATTTTATTGAAAATACTGTATAACAGCTGGTTTTAATTTTTTGATTAATTTTATATAATCAATTTGGCCGTGCCAGGCGGGGAGCTAGCGGTGCCCTGTAACTCACAATCCGCTATAGTGAGGCCGATAAACAGATGCGAGGTTTACAATAGTAAGGTTTAGCGCCTGTATAAGTAGCGTTGAAAGCCGGGTCTTGTGCGGCGGAGGGTTACAAACCCCGCCAGGTCCGAGAGGAAGCAGCGGTAAGTAACATTCTCCGGGTGCCACAGGGAAGCCTGGCTGGAGCCAACTGTACCGGCAGCACTTGTTGTTATAAATCGAAATCTGCGGCACGGTCATTAACAAGCGATAGAAAGATTTTACTGCCATGAGCTATATTTCATTTTACAGAAAATGGAGACCGCAAAATTTTGAAGAAATAATCGGTCAGGAACATAATATAAAAACTATCAGGAATGCTATATCAAATGATAGATTATCGCACTGTTATATTTTCTGCGGCCCCAGAGGTACCGGTAAGACATCAACCGCGCGTATACTTGCAAAAGCTTTAAACTGTATAAAAGGCACCACACCGGACCCCTGCAATAAATGTAATAATTGTATAAGTATTTCCAATGGCTCCAGTGTGGATGTAATAGAAATCGACGCTGCTTCAAACCGTGGAATAAATGAGATAAGGGAGCTAAGGGAGAAAGTCAAATATCTGCCCAATATACTCCGCAAAAAGGTCTATATTATTGATGAAGTACATATGCTGACCACAGAAGCATTCAACGCGCTGCTTAAGGTTCTGGAAGAACCTCCAGAACATGTATTATTCATAATGGCAACTACTGAACCGAACAAAGTAATTCCCACAATATTATCGAGATGCCAGAGGTTCGATTTCTTTCCTATATCAATAGATAAAATAAAAGAAAGGCTCGCAAGCATTGCTAAAAACGAAAAAATAGTTATAAGTGCCCCGGCTATAAGTTTAATTTCAAAATATGCGGATGGCAGCTTAAGAGATGCGGACAGTATCCTGGAGCAGCTTGCGGCGTTTGGCGAGGATAAAATTGAGGTTAAGGACGTCATATCACTTCTGGGTATTATAGAGCTGGATTTGTTATTTAAATTTACCGATATTTTTATTAAGAAGAATCTGGCTGAAGGCTTGCTTCTAACAAATAAAATTATAGGCAGTAATCAGAATCTTAAAATATTTATATCAGAGTTTTTGGGCCATCTTTATGATCTGTATATCATTAAGAATTATCCCAGCCCCTTTGAAATTGTAAATATAAGCGAGGATTACAAGGAAAAATATTTAAATCAGGCCGGAGAACTTGATAAGGAAGAAATGGAATTTTATATGGAACTTTTTACAGATCTGCTCAAACAGGTTAAATGGGGTGAAGATTTAAAAGTATTTTTCAAAACAGCGATTATTAAAGCTATCAATTATAGTATTACAGATAAAAGGAAGATAGGAGAAAAAACACCGGGTATAGAGGCGCAGATAGAATATTTACAAAAGGAGATTGATAAAATCAATTCAACAAAAAATGATGTTAAAGATTTTTATATCCGGAAAGATGAGATTGATAGAGGTATTAGTAAAAATGAAGAAGAAGATTTCGATATAATCAATACTGATGAAATTGATAGAATGGTAAACGAGGTCGGAATTCGGAGTAAAAATAAAGAAAGCAGCAGAAAAGTTAAAAAACTTACTGTGGAAGAAAAAATAACAGGCAGTGAAGTGAATAGAAAAGACAATGGAACAGATGAAAAAATAGATAAAGGTGAAGATAGCGGGATTGATTTAATTTATGACAACATAGAAAGAATTTCCCAGAATTTAAAAAAGAAAAAAATCTCTGTTCATGCCATGTTTGCCGAAGCTGAACCTGACAGGATAGAAAATAATATATTATATTTCCTTCTTGGTGAAAAAAATGAATGGCACAGGGACCATTTAAATAAAAGCAGTAATGCAGAGTTAATATCAGGAGTAGTAAAAGAAATAACGGGTAAAAGTTTTAAAATTAAATTTGAAATCAAGAAGAATAATAAGAGTAATATAAAAAATAATACGGAAAGCATTTCCGGAAGCAGTGCCGGAAAAAGCGCCGGGGAAAAAGTAAATGCGGGCAGTGGACCGGAAGAAAATAAGAGCGGGGGAATAGATAATGAAAATTCAACAACCGGAAAAAGTAAGAAAAACAGCAAGGCTGCCAGGGAAGATGATGTCTTAAATTATTTTGAAAAGAAATTTAATATAAAGGAGTAAAAATTGAGTTTAAATTATGGAAATATGATCAAACAGGCAAAGATTATGCAGCAAAAATTGCTGGAAATACAAAAAGAATTAAAGAAAATGGAATTCGAGGCTTCTGCAGGCGGAGGTGCCGTAAAAGTAAAAGCTAATGGTGAGCAGGAAGTTATTGAGATAAAAATAAATAAAGAAATGGTTGACTCTAACGACATGGAAATGATTGAGGACATGGTAATGGTTGCCGTTAATGATGCTATCAAACAATCCAGAGATGAAGCTAAAAATAAAATGGCGGTACTTACCGGAGGGATGGGTATACCTGGATTGTTTTAAAGTAATATTATATATTATGCAAATATTGAAGTAATAAATTGTGGCAGCATTTATATTATTGTTTGATTTTAATTCATATTAATCAGGGGATCTTAAATAATAGATGACTTTATATATTAAAAGTGTTGAAAATTTAATAAATGAATTCAAGAAACTTCCCGGAATAGGTCCTAAATCAGCAAAAAGAATCGTATTTTTTTTACTCAAACTCTCCCATAATGATATTTTAAAATTATCACAGAGTCTTGTTGAAATGAAAGAAAAAGTAAGATTCTGCAGCCAGTGTTACGGTTTAGCTGAAGAAGATATCTGTTATATCTGCAGGGATGAGTCCAGGGATAGAAAAAAAATATGTATAGTAGAAGAAGTAAGTGATGTTGTAATTATTGAAAAAACCGGTGAATACAGGGGATTGTATCATGTTCTCGGGGGACTGTTGTCTCCGATAGAAAATATCGGACCTGAAGAGATAAGAACACCAAAGCTATTGGAACGTGTAAAAGCCAATAACATTGATGAGATAATAATAGCATTAAATCCAACTGTTGAAGGTGAAAGTACTTCTGTATACCTGAAAAAGATATTACTGCCCCTTGGGATTAAAGTAACCAGGCTTGCAAGCGGGCTTCCTTTCGGCAGTGATCTGGAATACGCGGATGAGATAACAATAGGAAGAGCAATTACCGACCGGAGAGAGCTTTAATGCAGGATGGGGTAAGATACTGCCGGATTATACATCTGGTTTTATTAAAAAATTAACTTAAATATGCTATAATTCAATGATTTTGTTGTTACTTGAAAAGGTATGCCATGATGCTGGAAAAACCTTCAAATTAAATTTATCATTAAGCATACATGACTAAGAAAATTAGTTTTTTAGCCTGTTAGATAAATATAAAATACCGGAAATTTAAATATAAAGGAGCAGATTAATTATGAAGAAAATGAAAACAATGGATGGGAATATGGCAGCAGCATATACTGCATATGCTTTTACTGAAGTAGCTGCTATTTATCCCATTACACCATCATCTCCTATGGGTGAATATATTGATGAATGGGCCGCTCATGGAAGAAAAAATATATTTGGACAGGTGGTAAGCGTAAGAGAACTTCAATCCGAGGGAGGTGCGGCTGGAGCATTACATGGTGCGCTTGCAGCAGGCTCTCTTGCCTCAACATATACAGCATCACAGGGGCTTCTTCTAATGGTCCCGAATATGTACAAGATTTCTGGGGAACTTCTCCCAGGTGTATTTCATGTAAGCGCCAGGGCTATTGCTGCGCATGCTCTTTCTATTTTCGGGGATCACTCAGATATAATGGCTGTAAGACAGACAGGTTTTGGACTGCTGGCATCCGGTTCGGTACAGGAGATTATGGATCTTGGAGGCATAGCGCACCTCTGTGCAATAAAATCAAGGGTGCCTTTCCTGCATTTTTTTGACGGATTTAGAAGCTCACATGAAATTCAAAAAATAGAAGTAATTGAATATGAGGATTTTAAGAAACTGCTTGACGAGGATGCATTGAAGCAGTTCAGGCAAAGAGCCCTGAGCCCCGAGCATCCGGTCACAAGAGGGACGGCGCAGAATCCTGATATATTCTTTCAGGCAAGGGAGTCATCAAACAGGTTTTATGAAAAAGTTACGGAAATAGTTGTTGAATATATGGATAAAATAAGTAAATTGACCGGAAGGGAATACAAACCGTTTAACTATGTTGGACCCAAGGATGCAGAGTATGTAATTGTAGCCATGGGGTCCGTTACAGATACAATAGATGAAACCATACATTATCTAAATAAAATAGGTGAAAAAGTAGGAGTAGTAAAGGTGCACCTTTACCGGCCTTTTTCTACGGAGTTTTTCTTAAAATCAATACCGGAAACTGTTAAGAAAATTGCTGTACTTGACAGGACAAAAGAGCCGGGTGCAATCGGCGAACCTCTTTATATGGATGTCATGACTGCATTCTTTAAAATGGAGAAAAGACCGGTTATTGTAGGAGGAAGATACGGTCTTGGTTCCAAGGATACCACTCCGGGTCAGATAAAAGCTGTATTTGACAACTTAAAGTCAGTAGAACCTAAAAACGGATTTACCATAGGCATAAATGATGATGTTACGCATACTTCCCTTGAGGTAAAAGAAGAAATCGAAAGCGCCCCGGAAGGAACAATAAGGTGTAAATTCTGGGGGCTGGGCTCCGACGGCACAGTTGGGGCAAATAAGAATGCCATTAAGATAATTGGCGACAATACCGGCTTATATGCCCAGGGTTATTTTGCCTATGATTCCAAGAAATCCGGAGGGCTCACTGTGTCACATCTCAGATTTGGAAAACATCCCATTAAATCAACGTATCTTATAACCAGTGCAGATTTTGTGGCCTGCCATAATCAGGCTTATGTAAGGCAATATGACTTGCTAAAAGGGTTAAAAAAAGGCGGGACCTTCCTTTTGAACTGCCAGTGGAGCAAAGAAGAACTTGAGGAGAGACTGCCGGCAAATATGAAAATATATCTATCCAGGAATAATATAAGTTTTTATATTATTGATGCCACAAGCATAGCTGCCGGGATCGGGCTGGGCAGCAGAATAAACATGATTATGCAGGCCGCTTTCTTTAAGCTGGCAAAAGTTATACCCATAGATGATGCTGTAAAATATATGAAAGAGGCAATAAAGGAAACTTACGGGGCAAAAGGCGATAAGATAGTGCAGATGAACTACAAGGCTGTAGATAAAGGAATAGAATCACTTAAAAAAGTGGAAATTCCTGACGGCTGGAAGGACGCAGTTGAAGAGGAAGATACAACCAGGGCCCAGGAGCCTGATTTTATAAAAAATATCTTAAGAGTAATAAACAGGCAGGAAGGTGATAATATCCCGGTCAGTGCATTTATAGGGGCAGAGGACGGAACATTTCCACAGGGAACTGCGGCATACGAAAAGAGAGGTATTGCAATAAATGTTCCCGAATGGCAAAAAGATAATTGCATACAATGCAACCAGTGTTCATATGTATGCCCCCATGCTGTTATAAGACCGGTACTTCTTACAGATGAGGAACTAAAGGATGCTCCTAAAGATTTTGAGACAGTAGCGGCAAAAGGAAAAGAACTCGAGCAGTTCGCCTACAGAATGCAGATAAGCCTGCTTGATTGCACCGGGTGCGGAAACTGTGCCAATATCTGTCCGGCAAAGGAAAAAGCGCTGATTATGAAACCCCTTGATTCGCAGATGAATCAGGTTGAAAACTGGAATTTTGCTTTAAAAATTCCAGTTAAGGAAAATGTTATGGCTATTGATACAGTAAAGGGCAGCCAGTTTAAAAAGCCTCTGTTAGAATTTTCAGGTGCATGCGGCGGATGCGGCGAGACTCCTTATGCAAAGCTTATTACCCAGCTATTCGGGGACAGAATGTTTATAACCAATGCTACGGGATGCTCGTCTATCTGGGGCGGTTCGGCTCCTGCAGGACCTTATACGGTTAATTCAAAAGGAAAAGGACCGGCATGGGCAAATTCTTTATTTGAAGATAATGCAGAGTATGGATATGGTATGGCTCTTGCGATAAAACAGATGAGAAATAAAATAGAAGATTACATGAAACAATTATATGAACTGAATGTTAGTGCTGAAATAAAAGAGGCCGCAGCAGAGTGGATCAATGGAAAAGATGAAGAGGAAGCAAACAAAGAATCTACCGAAAAAATATTAAAATTATTTAAAAAGGACCTTAATGATAAGAAAGCCAATGAGCTGAAAAACAGGATACTGGAACTTAAGGATTATCTGATTAAAAAATCGGTATGGATATTAGGCGGCGACGGCTGGGCTTATGATATAGGGTACGGCGGACTGGACCACGTACTTGCATCAGGGGAAAATATAAATGTACTGGTATTTGACACGGAAGTATATTCCAACACGGGGGGCCAGTCATCAAAAGCAACTCCACTGGGAGCAGTCGCCAAATTTGCTGCTTCGGGTAAAAAGGTTAAGAAAAAGGACCTCGGACTAATGGCTGCAACATACGGTTATGTATATGTGGCCCAGATTGCAATGGGCGCCAGTCAAAAGCAAACGCTTAAAACATTCATTGAAGCTGAGAAATATGACGGCCCGTCTCTTATAATAGCCTACTCTCCGTGTATCAATCATGGCATCTATGCCGGAATGGGCTGTACACAGCTAAGAGAAAAACAGGCGGTAGATGCGGGGTACTGGCATCTTTACAGGTACAATCCGGAACTTAAAAAAAGCGGCGAAAATCCATTTATTCTGGATTCAAAAGAGCCAAAGGAATCATTCAGGGAATTTCTCATGGGTGAAGTAAGATATGCATCTCTTACAAAAACTTTCCCAAAGATAGCCGAAGAACTTTTTACCAGGGCAGAAAAAGAAGCAAAAGAAAAATATGAAAAATACAGGTCAATGGCTGAATCAAAATAAGCAGATTTACGTTAAAGATTTTAAAGAAAAATTGAATATTTAAAAAAATGAGGGGCAAAAAAGATATAATAGTTTTAAAGTTTGGCGGAACTTCAGTCGGTGATATTGATAAAATAAAAAAAGTTGCCGGTATAGTTATAAGTGCCAGGAATGAAGGGAAAAGCGTAGTGGCCGTTCTTTCAGCAATGGGGAATACTACCGACAGGTTAATTGACCTTGCAGGTGAGATAACTTCTAATCCGTCCCGCCGTGAAATGGATATGTTGATGTCGACAGGTGAACAGGTATCCAGCGCTCTTCTGGCAATGGCTATCCAGGAGAAAGGTTATAAATGTAGTTCTCTTACAGGCGGACAGGCAGGAATTCTAACCGATGAATTTTATTCTAATGCAAAAATTTTAAATATCAAAACGGAAAGAATATTAAAAGAATTAAAAAGAGATAGAATAGTAGTTGTAGCGGGATTTCAGGGTGTTAATATAAATGATGATATTACAACTCTGGGCAGAGGCGGTTCCGATACAACTGCTGTTGCCCTGGCTTCAGCATTAAAGGCAAAGTACTGCGAAATTTATACAGATGTTGAAGGCGTTTATTCAACTGATCCCAATGTAGTAGGAGAAGCTGCTAAGCTGGAAGCACTTTCATACGATGAAATGCTGGAGCTGGCATCTTCGGGGGCAAAAGTAATCCACCTGAGAGCAGTGGAATTTGCTAAAAAACATGGTGTAATATTACATATAAGGTCAAGTTTTAATAATATTGAAGGGACATGGGTTATGGATGATTTTAAAGAAGATATGAGGATGGAGAGGCCTGCGATTACAGGGGTGACTTATGATGTAGGAGAGGTAAAAGTGTCGATATTCGGTCTGGAAGATAAACCGGGAGTTGCTGCGGATCTATTTGGAAAGCTGGCAGAAAAGAATATAAATGTTGATTTAATTGTTCAGAATGTCAGTGAGAAGAATCTTGCCGTTATCTCTTTTACAATAAAAAGCGAAGATATATCTCTGGCAAAAAAAGTCTTAAAAAAAATAAAAAATATTCGTGTGGAAATGGATACTGACATTGCAAAGGTTTCAATTGTAGGTGCCGGAATGCAGTCACATCCCGGCGTAGCAGCAAAAATGTTTGGAATTCTTGCAGAAAAAGATATAAATATTGAGATGATAAGCACTTCTCCTATAAGAGTTTCCTGTGTGGTCAAAAAAAGCAGGATAAAAGAAGCGGTAAAGGCGCTGCATAGTGGCTTTGAACTGGAAAAATAGTATTAATTTCATACCTATTTTATACTTATATCTATAATTTAAGTTTCGCTTTTAGTTCAATGTTGTGTTTATTTTTATGTTGTTTTAATATATCCTTCAATTATTTATAGTCAATCGGCAGATTTAGTCTGCAATTAATAGACTTAACTTAAGATTTTAAAAAAGCTGGGAGCTTAATATGGACAGTAAGGAATACAATGTAGCTGTAGCAGGGGTAACCGGCGCAGTGGGAAAAGTATTTCTATCAATACTGGAAGAGAGAAAATTTCCGGTTAAAAACCTTATTCCGCTCGCTTCTTGCAGGTCTGCAGGTAAAAAAATAATGTTTAATGGCGAAGAACTGGAAGTAAGGGAATTAAATAAAGATTCCTTCAGCGGCGTGGATATAGCGCTTTTTTCAGCAGGTGCTTCAACTTCCAGGGAATTTGCAAAATATGCAGTGAGCAGTGGTGCAGTGGTTATAGATAACAGCAGCGCATTCAGAATGGAAGAAGACGTGCCGCTAATTGTCCCTGAAGTAAATAAAAATGAAATATTCAAGCATAATGGTATCATTGCCAACCCTAATTGTTCTACTATTATTATGGTTGTGGCATTGAAGCCAATTTATGATATATCACCGATAAGGCGGATAATTGTTTCTACTTATCAGTCTGTTTCAGGTGCGGGTGCAAGAGCCATAGCTGAACTTGAAAACCAGACAAGAGAAATAATATGTAACAGGAAAAAAGCTGTTAAATGTGAAGTCTTTCCGGTGCAGATAGCATTTAATGTCATTCCTCATGTGGATATATTCCTTGATAATGGATATACAAAAGAAGAAATGAAAATGGTCCATGAAACCCGTAAGATTTTTAATGACAATAATATTATGGTTACTGCAACAACGGTAAGAGTCCCTGTTTTTACTTCACATTCGGAATCAATATGGGTTGAAACAAAAGATAAGATAGAACTGGACAAGGCAAGGAATGCACTGGCTGATGGGGAAGGGCTGGTTTTAAAAGATGATTTTAAAAATGCCGTGTACCCCACTACTCTTGATTCCTCAAATAAGGATGATGTATTTGTTGGAAGGGTAAGGGAAGACATATCAGTAGAAAATGGTATCAGTATGTGGGTAGTGGGCGATCAGCTTAGAAAAGGTGCAGCTCTAAATGCAATCCAGATTGCGGAAGAGTTAATAGCCCGTTAATAAATCATGCCTGAAAAGTAGATAAAAAATCTTTATAGAAACAGGTTTGAAATCTATTAAAAGCCTTATATAACTCAAGGGCTATTATTTCTGTTTTTTCTTTAATATGTTAATGTTTTTAAGTCTTTCCGCCAGTTCCTTTTCAAGACCTCTGTCCGTAGGATAGTAGTATCTTCTTGTCAGCAGCTTGTCCGGAAGATGAGTCTGGTCGACTACTGCTCCGTTATAATTATGAGCATACTTATACCCCTTGCCGTAGCCTATTTCTTTCATAAGTCCGGTAGGAGCATTTCTTATATGATAGGGAACCGGAAGCGATCCAAATCCTTCAACATCTGATTTAACCTTTTTATAGGTCTGGTATAAAGAATTACTCTTTGGGGCTAAAGCAAGATAAATTACTGCCTCAATTATTGCCAGGTATCCCTCAGGGGGACCGATAAATTCAAAACCCTGTTTGGCTGAGATTGCTACCTGCAGTGCATTGGGGTCCGCAAGGCCTACATCTTCGGAGGCAAATCTTACCATTCTCCTTACTATATAAAGCGGGTCCTCGCCGCCTTCAAGCATCCTTACAGTCCAGTAAACTGCGGCATCGGGGTCACTGTCCCTTAAACTCTTATGAAGGGCCGAGATGAGATTATAATGTTCCTCTCCGTTTTTATCATAAAGTAATACTTTTTTTTGTATTATATTTTCAATCATGGAAGTATCTATAGCAAGCGCTTTTTGTTCATTTCCTTTAGAATATGCATTTACTGCAAGCTCAAGTATATTGTAGGCGATCCTTGAATCACCGTCTGAAAATCTGGCAATAAAATCAATGGTGCTCTCATCTATTTTTATATTATATTTTCCAAGGCCCCGCTCGCTGTCGGCAAGTGCTCTCTTTAGTAAAATTTTTATATCCCCGGGAGAAAGTTTATACAGTACAAAGGTCTTGGTCCTGGAAAGAAGCGCCGGGTTTACTTCGAAAGATGGATTTTCAGTAGTGGCTCCCATTAAAATTATGGTGCCCTTTTCAACAAAAGGAAGGAAGGCATCCTGCTGGGCCTTGTTGAAACGGTGGATCTCATCTACGAATAATATTGTTTTTATATTATGTTCCCGTTTATTGTATCCGGCTATTTTCATAATCTCTTTAATCTGTTTTATTCCTGAAGTTACGGCAGAAAAAGATATAAATCTGCTTTTAGTTTTTTCAGCAATAATTTTAGCCAGAGTGGTTTTCCCTGAACCGGGAGGACCCCAGAATATTATTGAATATAATCTATCGTTTTCAATGATTTCCTTTAAAATTTTGCCTTCCCCCACAAGATGCTTCTGTCCCACAAATTCATCCAGTGTTTTTGGCCTCATCCTGTCTGCAAGAGGTATACCGGTTATGTTATCTCCGGCTTGATCGGGGTTTATCTGCTCAAATAAATTCATATATATAAAGTAATAATATTATGATATTAATAATATAAATATTGTATTATTATCGTTTTTACACCGGATTTCTTTTTATTTTATATTAACCTTCAATTAATTTAACATAGAGTTTTCTGTTTCTGGGTCCGTCAAATTCGCAAAAATATATGCCCTGCCAGGTTCCAAGCACCGGCTTGCCTCCGTCAATAATTATGCTTAATGATTGCCCCACTAATGTGGATTTTATATGTGAATCGGAATTTCCCTCAAGATGGGAATAATTTTCACCTGCAGGAATTATCTTGCTTAATTTTGTATTAATATCCAGCTGTACAGTATAATCGGCGTTTTCATTTATAGTGATGCCGGCAGTCGTATGGGGAACAAATAAACAGCATATACCTTTCTTCACATTGTGCCGGGCAATAATATCTTCAATCTTTTCCGTAATATCAATCATTTCAATTCTTGCTGAGGTTTTGACAATAAGGCTCTCAAACATATTTACTCTTTCTTTCTGTGGTATAGATTGTCTAATAATTATTAGAATTATAGTTAAAAAAGAATTTTTTATAAAGTTTCTGTTATTTATGATTGAATAATAGCATTATAACTTAATAATAATTGACATAACTTTTAATATTCTATTAAATGATATCGGAAGAAAGCTTGTTTAAAATAAGTTATTTATTCATTCATTATAATTAAAAACATGGCAAAATAAGGAAATAATCCCTGATGCATGTAAAGAAATATAAAGTAGTCGGAATCGGCAATGCCATAGTGGATATTCTGGCCAATGTAGAAGACGATTTTTTAAAAAAATACAATCTCCATAAGGGTACTACGAGAATAATTGATAAATCTGAAATGAAGAAACTTCACTCGTGCATTAAAGCAGTAAAGAAGGCATCAGGGGGTTCGGCGGCTAATACTATAGCGGCGCTGTCATCCCTGGGCAACCGGGTAGCTTTTATAGGTAAGGTGGGAAATGATACGCTGGGTAAATTATTTGAAGAAGATTTAAAAAGCCTGGGGGTTAGATATTCTTTACTGAAGATGACTAGCAGAGAGCCCACTGCATCCTGTGTTGTCCTGACTACTCCAGACGCACAGAGAACCATGAATACATTTCTGGGCGTTTCAGGATTTTTAAATCCCGGAGATATTGACAAGGGTGTTATTTCACAATCTGAGATTATCTACCTTGAGGGTTATCTCTGGGACAGCAAAGAAGCCAGGAAAGCATTTGAGAAAGCGATAAGTATAGCATTAAAAACAGGAGGGAGAGTCTCCCTGAGCCTTTCAGATTCTTTTTGTGTGGAGCGTCACCGGGATGAGTTTTTAAATCTCATAAGAGATAGTGTAGATATTCTTTTTGCTAATGAAGAAGAGATTAGAGCATTATTTGAAACTAAAAATATGGAATCTGCAATCAATGAATGCAAGAAATTAAAAAAAATATGTGTAATCACAAGATCGGAAAAAGGTTCAATTATAGTATTTAAGGGAAAGGTAAATACAGTGCCGGCAGAGAAAAAGACAAATGTAATTGACACTACTGGAGCGGGAGACCTTTATGCTGCTGGATTTCTTCACGGTCTGGTAAGAGGAATGAATCTTGAAACATGCGGAAGAATGGGCAGCATAATCGCGGCTGAGATACTCAGTCAATTCGGCGCCCGCCTGGAAATACCTCTTATTGAACTATTAAATAAAAGAGGTTTTTAATTTTGTTTTAGGTTTATAGAACATATTGTATTTAAAATTTTATTTGAAATAAACATGAAATAATATGAAAGGAAAAATATGAGCGGTAATAAAAAAGCTGATATAGGTGTGTTCGGAGGTTCAGGGTTTTATTCTTTTCTAAAGGAAGCAGAAGAATATGACATTGATACGCCATATGGTCCTCCATCGGATAAAGTGATAATTGGTATAATTGAAGGGAAAAAGGTTGCTTTTATACCACGTCACGGGAGAGAGCATAATTTACCTCCTCATAAGATTAATTACCGTGCAAATATCTATGCAATGAAAAAATTAGGTGTGAAACGTATATTTGGTCCCTGTGTTTCCGGAAGTCTCCAACCGCATGTAAAACCCGGGCATTTTGTGGTGTGCGATCAGTTTGTTGATAGAACGAAAGGAAGAATTGATACTTTCTATGACGGTCCAAAAACAGTTCATATAGCAATGGCCGAACCATACTGTCCGGCACTGAGAAAGATTGTTATTGAAAGTGCAAAAGAACTCGGGATTGATTGTCATCCGGAAGGTACCGTGGTAATTATACAGGGCCCAAGATTCAGCACCCGGGCCGAGAGCAGATGGTATTCATCCCAGGGATGGGAAGTGATAAATATGACGCAGTATCCCGAAATGTGTCTTGCCAGGGAACAGGAGATGTGCTACGTAAATATTTCCCTGATTACTGATTATGATGCAGGGCTTGAAGGCCATCCCGAAGTAAAACCGGTAAACCTCAAAGAACTGATGAGGGTTTTTAAAGAGAATAATGAAAAAATAAGAAATCTTCTTTTTAAGTCAATATCAAAAATTCCTGACGGGAGGGATTGCATATGTTCCAATGCATTAAAAGATGCGGCGGTTAATTAGCTGTCTGTGATAAGAGTAATTATTTTTATTGAATGATAATTAAAAAATAATATAAAAATCAGGATAAAAAGTAGGAGGAATTGTTTATGATGCTGATAGGCGATGTGGAAATTGAGGGGCTGGAGAAATTAAGAAGTGGAAAAGTAAGAGAAATGTTTTCATTCGATGATAAAATTTTAATAGTAACCACGGATAGGATTTCTGCTTTCGATTTTGTTTTATCTTCTTTAATTCCTTTAAAAGGCATAATCTTGAATAAAATATCAAATTTCTGGTTTAATTACCTGAAAGATATAATTGATAACCATTTGATAGAAACGGATATTGGAAAATTTCCAAAATTTTTAAAAAGATATAAAGACATTTTAAACGGCAGAGCTGTTATAGTTAAAAAAGTAAAAGTTTATCCTATCGAGTGTGTTGTCCGGGGATATATAACAGGGTCCGCCTGGGAAGAATATAAAAAGACTGGAATGATCGGTGATCTTAAACTTCCACCCAAACTACCAAGATGCGACCGGCTTCCTGAAGCAATATTTACCCCGACCACCAAGGAAATATCCGGCCATGATATGGCCCTTACAATAAATAAAGCAAAAAGAATATTCGGTGCCGAAACAGTGGAGTTTTTAAAGGAAAAAAGCATAGAGCTTTATTTAAGGGCTTCCGAGTACGCAATGCGGCAGGGTATAATAATCGCGGATACAAAGTTTGAATTCGGAATTACTGATGACAGGGTAATACTTGCCGATGAAGTTTTAACTCCAGATTCATCAAGGTTCTGGCCGCTTGATGAATATAGGCCCGGGCGAGAACAAAAAAGTTTTGATAAGCAGTATGTAAGAGATTACCTTCTGGGTACTGATTGGGATAGAAAGACAGCACCGCCTGGACTACCTTCGGATGTCATAAAAAAGACATCTGAAAAGTATATTGATGCATATGAAAAAATAACGGGAGAAAAGTTTAAATAACCTAATCTGTACAGGAGCTAAAATATGTCCTTCCCTCCAGCATCGGAATATCTTTTGAGGAAAACCAGAAAAGCCCCTCCAGTACAGGGTCGATTTGTAATACGTAAAAACCTTTATGAGTTATATCATTTACCAGTACTTCCACAGTTGCGGTTTCACCGGGTTTTAAACTGCCGGGGAGAATAGTTCTTGTTGTTTTATCATATTCAGAATAATCTACATCCTGGCCATAAAAGTGATAACCAATTCTAACCATATTCTCGCCACTGCTTCTCCATGTAAAATCTGAAGTATTTGTAATTTCAATTTTTATATAATTATCGCTATCTGTGCACAGGAAAGAAGGTATATAACCTTTCATCTCAGCTCCTATCTCCGCATTTTCATAATCTACAACATCAAATACTTCTTCAAACTCTTCTGTTTCTTCCACCTCATTTACTTCTTTTTCCCCAGTGTCGACATCTATTTTTTCAACTGATGCCGGGGCACAGGCTGTAAAAATAAAAATTAAAAGTATTGGTATCATACTTATAATTAAGAATTTAATTTGTGATGTTTTAAATATCATATTTGTTCTCCCCCTCTTTTTATTGAATATTGCCCAATAGCTTATTGGTAAATTATTATAGTTTAAATCTTTTATTTTTTGAATAAAAGAAACAAAATATATATAATGATAATTAATTATTTTATAATAAATCAAAGAGGTTATTATGACATCATTAGAGATAGTAGGTCTGATTGCAATAATCCTGATTTCTGCTTTAGCGATAATTGCGATAGTAATTGCTGTACCTTTATTTAAATTGATAAATAAAATTAGATTTTTAGCCGGAAAATTAAATGAAAGCCTGATTCCTACAGTAGAAAAGCTTAATGATACTGTAACCAATCTGAATACGGAAGTGAGTTCAATTACAGATCTCACACAGAGCGTTAGTTCGATAGTAGAACAGCTTGAAAAAGTTATAAGACTTGCAAGGGTTCTCGTGACAAGTCCTATAATTAAGATTATAAGTACTTCAGCCGGTTTGATAAGCGGTCTTACAAAAGCTGATACTGAAAAAAAGAATGAGGAGGATAAACAATGAGTGAAGAAAAAAATGGAAACAACGGAAAGAATTATTTTCCTGGAATATTGACGTCGCTTTTATTTGGTCTTTCTGCAGGTTTTGTACTTGGAATTCTTTTTGCCCCTAAATCAGGTAAAGAAACAAGAAAGGAAATAAAGGAAAAAAGTGAAGAGTTGATAAAAAAAAGCAAGAACAGCCTGGATGAAATTGCAGGAAAAACAAAAGATTATGTTGATAAAAGTAAGGCTACACTTGCGGAACTAAAAAGCAAAGGGGAAGACTTTGTTGAAAAAGGCAAGGAAAAAATAGTCGGCGTATCTAAAGTTATTGGTTCCGGGGTCAAAGAAGCAGGAAAAAAGATTAAAAAAGTAGTTGAAAAAGGAAAAGATACTGCAAGGAAAGTTGAAGAAGAGCTGTCATAGATAGGGAATATTGATTCTATTGATTGAGCATAGCATTGTAAAAAAAATTTTAAATGCGTTACTTGGAAACGGTGCGGATTTTTCAGAAATTTTTATTCAAAAAAGAGCTTTCAATAATTTACGGTTAGAAGACGGAAAAATTGAAAACTCTACCAGTGGAAATGAACTTGGCTGCGGTCTAAGGCTATGGGCAGGTGAAAGCACCTTTTACGCATATGTTGATTCACTTAAGGAAGATAAGCTGCTAAATGCAGCAAAGGTTTTAAGTTCGGCAGTAAATGGAAGCAGCCATATTAAAATTTTAAATCTTACTGAAACTAATAGCTCTTATAATACTAATGTAAAAAAAATACCCTCCACTATTGATCCGGATAATAAAAAAAATATTCTTGAGACTATCGACAGGGATTCAAGAAATTCCAGTTCTAATGTAATCCAGGTCACATCTTTTCTTTCTGATGTAGAAGAGCAAATATTTACCGCAAACTCCTACGGGTTTTTTTCTTTAGAAGAAGCAGCAAAAACATTTCTGGGTGTAAACGTGGTGGCAAAAAGAGGGAAGAATATTGGAACCGGATATAAATCAATCGGCTGGACAGGTGGTTATGAATTATTTGAAACAAAAAATCCCGGAACACTGGCCGCAAAAGCGTCTAAAATTGCTGTTAGTATGCTTGATGCTGTAGATGCGCCCGCAGGAGAACTTCCGGTAGTAATCGGACCGGCTTTTGGCGGGGTTATTTTTCATGAAGCGTGCGGCCATGGATTAGAAGCTGATTCAGTGGTGAAAGATGCTTCAGTTTTTAAAAATAAAATAGGAAAGAAAATCGCAAGCGAGATAGTGACCGCTGTTGACGATTCCACTCTTAAACATCACTGGGGCTCATATAAATTTGATGGAGAAGGTTTCCCATCATGCAGGACAGTACTGATTAAAGACGGTATTTTGCAGGGTTACATCTATGACCTTAAAAATTCAAAGAAAATGGGAGAGAAACAGACGGGGAACGGCAGAAGGCAATCTTACAGGCATGTGCCTTTTCCGAGAATGAGCAATACCTATATAGACAACGGAAATGAAAACCCCGTATCAATTATAAAATCAGTAAATAAAGGCATATATGCAAAAGAGTTTGCCGGCGGCCAGGTTGACCCGGTAACCGGAGATTTTGTATTCGGAATTAGCGAAGGTTACCTGATAGAAGGAGGCAAGATAAGTTTTCCCATTAAGGATGCTACTTTAATAGGAAATGGTCCCGATATTCTAAAAAAAATAGAAGCAGTAGGCAATAATCTTGATTTTGCCCCTGGTTTTTGTGGTAAAAATGGTCAATCAGTTTCAAATGAAGTAGGCCAGCCAACCATAAAGGTAAGCAAGATAACTATAGGGGGAACAAAAAGTTAAAATGAAGAATGGTAAGAAATATAAAATACGGGAAAGACAGTTAATAAAAATATGTAAAGATACTGCTTCCAGAATAAATATGCATAATGTGGATGAATTCGAAATTTTTGCCGCAAGTTCTGTTGAAAATGAGATAGAGATTTTTAGGGGAAATGTTGAAACACTATCATTTTCAGATTCTATCGGTATAGGAATCAGGATTTTCAAGGATAAATCAATAGGATATGCATACACTACCTTGCTTGAGGAAAACAATATAGAAGACTGTATCCATAAAGCTGTATTAAATAGTAAAATCACCGGAAAAGAAGAATATAATTACCTGCCGGGAGATGAGGAAATTATTTTAAAAAACAGACTTATAGATGATAGATCATTATTTCATGAAAATTTTCTGGATTATGATATAGAAGATAAGATCGCTCTTTCAAAAAAATTAGAGATTTTAACTAAAAGCAAAGACAAAAGGATTATTGATATAGAGAACGTTACGTACAATGACAGCATTTATGAAACAGCAATTTTAAATTCGGCAGGATTCTGTGATAAATATAAGACAACCTCGTGTTTGATTTATGTTAATGCAATTTCAAAAAATAAGAGCGATACTTCCACAGGAGACTTTTTTGGATGCGCCCGCACTCCGGCCGATCTTAAATTAGATCAAATTGCAGATAAAGCAGCTGACAGGTCTGTCTCAATCCTTGGCGGGAAAAAGATAAAATCACAGAAAGTAGATCTTCTTCTGGACCCGGTTGTTTCCACCCAATTCCTGGGTATTATAGCCGGCAGTATTACGGCAGATTCGGTTCAGAAAAAAAAGTCGCTTTTTGAGGGTAAAATTGGAGAGAAGATATTTTCAGCTGAGTTAAATATATTTGATGACGGAACACTACCGGATGGGCTTTCCTCCAGACCGTTTGATGGTGAAGGTATTATTAAGGGCAGAACCTGCGTATTTGAAAAAGGATATCTAAAAACTTATCTTTACAATACCTATACTGCAAGAAAGGATAAAACCCTATCCACCGGTAATGCAGTAAGGTCTTCTTATCGTTCTACACCGGAGGTAGGCATTTCAAACTTTTACATGGAACAATCTGATGCTGATTTTAATGAGCTTCTTAATGATATGGGAAGCGGTTTTTATGTAATAGATATAATAGGACTTCATTCGGGAGTTAACCCTATTTCAGGACAGATAAGCGTGGGGGCCGAAGGATTATGGATAGAAAACGGCACCCCAAAATATCCTGTTAAGGAAGTAACTATAGCCACTGATATTTTAAGTTTTTGTAAAAGTATTAAAAAAGCCGGAAATGATTTATGGTTTACCCCTGCAGGCGGATATATCGGCAGTCCTTCATTACTGGTAAATGATATAATGGTCAGCGGGAAATAAGCTTATACTTTACATATATAAAAACCGCCCCGGATACCTTTTAAAATAAACATATGTAATATTATTTAAGTTAAACAATGAAAATATTTAATATGTGGGCTGACTTATATGATTTAATCCGTTTTTTTTGTGATATCTAACTGGCTATAATAAATCTTACATAACCTACTGTTTCATATACAGTGGTCACAATAATTCCCGCAATCAGCACCCCGATGAAAATATGAAGCAGGGCTCTCTTTGGAGGTATGCCAAAAACAAAGGCAATAAGTGCTCCAGTCCACCCCCCGGTTATTGGAAGAGGTATTCCCACAAATCCTATTAAAGCAAAACCTTCATATTTCTCGAATCTTTTTGAGTGGCTTTTCCTGGTATGATTAAAAAGCCAGGTGAAAAATCTATTAAATAGTTTAGACCTGCTCATTAGAAATCTGGATACAGGTTCCAGGATCCACAGTATGGCAACAACCGGTACCATATTCCCCAGCACTGATATTACATAGGTTTCAAAAATGTTCATTCCATATGTGGAAAGTGCAATAGGAATCGATGCCCTAAGCTCGCCAATGGGTAGCATTGCTGTAAAAAAGGTTGCTATTCTTGGTGATATAAATTCAACAAAATTTGAGACATCCATATAAATTTCAACGCCTATTTTTTTTGTTTTTAATTGTTTTATGCTATATTTAAAAACTAATTGTAAATTATTTAAAAAGAATTTTAACCATTATATAAGTTGAATATAGTACAGTCAATTATTTTAGGCATAATTCAGGGAATTGCTGAATTTTTCCCTATAAGCAGTTCAGGACATCTCGTTATTTTACCCTACTTTTCTAACTGGGATTATCCGCCTCTTTATTTTACAGTAACGGTTCATTTTGCCACACTGGCTGCTGTAGTAACTGTTTTTTACAGGGAAATATATTATATATTGAAAGCTGTAGTTACAGGTATTTTTTCAAGAAGCATAAGGAATTCAAATAATTTTAAACTGGGAATATTCTTAATAGCGGCAAGTATTCCGGCGGCAATTGCCGGTATTTTCCTGGCTGATTATGTGGAAAGTTTATTTACCAGTCCTATAACTGTAGCAGTGTGTCTAGTTATTACTGCATTATTTTTATGGCTTTGCGAATTAAGGGGTAAAAAGGTTGAAGCTGCTCTTGTGCGTGAAGAATATACTGCTGCTGGTAGTAAAATCACTGATAAAAATAAAGAAAAGACAGAAGGTAAGCTTATCGGTAAAATTAACGCAGATAATAGCAGCACCGGAAAAATAAATTTTAATTTATTTATAGCTTTAATAACCGGAATAGGGCAGGCTCTGGCTATTTTACCCGGAATTTCAAGATCTGGCACAACTATATCATTTGCAAGGTTTTTTGGAATCAAGAGAAGCGAAGCTGTCAGATTTTCATTTTTACTCTCGGTTCCGGTTATTTTAGGTTCTTTTATCTTTGAAATATACAACTCATCGGATATTATATTCAGGGGTGGGTCAAACGTTGTGTTAAATCTTATTGCAGGTTTTTTTTCGGCATACCTTGCAGGATTGTTCGCGATAAAGTTTATTGTTGACATAACTAAAAAAAGAAATTTAAATGTATTTGCCATATATTGCGTATGTCTTGCCGTAGCAGTTTTTGTTTTTTATATAATAAAGAGAATCGTATAAAGGAGAGTGATTATTAAGATATGAAGGGAGTTATATTAGCAGGCGGATTGGGAACACGTCTCATGCCATGTACCAAGGTTACAAATAAACACCTGCTGCCGGTTTATGATAAACCGATGATATATTATCCTCTAAGGACTCTCGTAAACTCGGGATTGAAGGATATAATGATTGTTACCGGCGACGAATATGCCGGTGATTTTTTAAGGCTTCTGGGAAATGGCAGTGAATTTGGGCTTAAAGACATAAGTTACACTTATCAGGAAGGTCATGGCGGTATAGCTGCTGCTCTTCAATTGACCGAGAGTTTTATAGATAAAGACAAAGTAGTGGTTATGCTCGGGGATAATATAATCGAGGATGACATTACCGGAGCTGTTAAGGAATTTGAAAAACAAAAGGAAGGTGCAAAAATATTTTTAAAAGAAGTTGAGAACCCTGAAAGATTTGGTGTTGCGGAACTTAAGGATGGAAGAGTAATAAATATTGAGGAAAAACCCGAAAAGCCCAGAAGCAGTTATGCTGTTATAGGACTCTACATGTATGATAGTGATGTTTTTAAAATAATTGAGACCCTTAAACCTTCAAATAGAGGCGAACTTGAAATAACCGATGTCAATAATGAGTATATCGGAAGAGGTACAATGACTTATTCTATTCTTAAAGGGTGGTGGAGCGATGCCGGCACATCATTTGAGGCATTATTTAAAGCCAGCAGTCTTATGAGAGAAACGCTAAAAGGAAATAATTCGTTTTTTTAAATAATTTTAAATTTAGTCAATAAATTGCCACACTATCAGATTGCATATTAATCAGTATTTTAGTATTTTTGTCGATTTACAGTAGAAACATTTGATTATATTGTGTGAACTCTGCCAATTACTGCATCCGGTTAAAAAAGCCCAGGTAAGAAAGTCTGCATCATTTTTATTATCGGGATTTTGATAAATATAAGCGTTTCCTTCTTCTTTTACTGTACCGATAAACTTATAGGTGTTTCCGCAATTCTGGCATTTATACATCTGTCCTCCTTAAAAATTGATTATAGGTTAATATAAGTTATTATAAGTTATTATCAGTTATTATAGTATTGATTTAGCATAATATCAATACATTATCTATACAAATTAAGTAATTCTTTAAGATAATTTTTCAGGCGGCATAATGATTTAATATTTATAAATATTAATATGAATTTAATTGACTAAAAAAAACACCTTTGATAATATCATTTAAGAATTATTAAAAAGTTTTTTATAAAGCCATGCAAATGAAAATTGAAAAACAGCAAGTAAAGGTAAAAATTAAAACGGAATCCACCATCGTTAGGGGAATAGTTCATACTCTGTCTAATGGCAGATTGAGCGATTATATAACTTCCCAGAAAAATAAGTTTATACCGGTAACTGATGCAGAGGTATTTTATATCGATGGAAGCGGAAAACTTCTGGAAGAAAATATAAGCAGGAGAGAGATAGTCTTTATAAATGTAGAAAAAATAGAAATGATAGAATACCTGTAATTATAAAGTTTCTTGAAAAATAAATTTTTATAAAAAATATAAAACTAAGTAGATACTATTTATTAGAAGGGGAATGCAATGTCTGAAACCGTTCACCAATTTACAGAATCAAATTTTGACAGTGAAGTGATTAATTCAGAGAAGCCGGTCCTGGTGGATTTTTGGGCTGTGTGGTGCGGCCCATGCAAATTAATAACCCCTGAAATTGAAAAACTGGCAGAGGAAAAACAGAACGAATTAAAAGTTGGAAAACTTAATGTAGATGATAATAGAGATACTGCAATAAAATATGGTATAAATAGTATCCCGACTTTACTGCTTTTTAAAAATGGTGAAGTAGTTAAAGAACTCATAGGCGCCATGTCTAAAGATAAAATATTAACTGAAATTTCTCAATTTTTATAAATTAATGCATAATATTTTTGTCGGAACTTCCGGATACAGTTATGATGACTGGAATATTAATTTTTACCCTGCAGGGCTTGAAAAAAAAGAACAGCTAAAATACTACAGCACAGTATTTAATACAGTCGAAATAAATTTTACCTACTACACTCTTCCGTATCCCCGGATATTTAAAAATATGGCAGAAAAAGTCGGGAAAGATTTTATTTTCTCGGTAAAAGCTCACAGCGGGGTTACGCATACCCGCGATTCAAAAATAGAGGATGTTAAAAAATTTGTTTTTTCACTGCAGCCTTTTGTTGAAGAAAATAAAATGGGGCCTATACTGCTGCAGTTTCCGTGGGCCTTTAAGTTCAGTGAAAAAAATCTTGATTATTTAAGCTGGATAAGAGCTAATTTTGGAGATCTGGAGCTGTGTACCGAATTCAGGAATAACAGCTGGTTAAGAGAGGAAACCATAGAGCATTTAAGAGAATTAAATATGGGATTCTGTAATGTTGATGAACCGGGGCTCAAAGGATTGCTCCCGCCCACAAGTATTTATACCGGTGAAACAGGGTACATAAGATTTCATGGCAGAAATAGCCTTAACTGGTGGAAACCAGAGCATTCTTACCAGAGATACGATTATCTTTATACCAGGGAAGAGTTAATCGAATGGGTGCCCAGAATAAGAGAAGTGGCGGCAAATACCAAAAAAACTCACATATATTTTAATAATCATTATAAGGCCCAGGCGGTAAGATCCGCAAAAATCCTCCAGGAACTTATTGAAGGCAACGATATTTCCACTTCACAAAATTAGACTAATTATATAAAATCTATAAAATAGTTTTTAAGGTAATTATTCACAAACTAACAGCTAACAATTATAAAGGTATGAATATGTTTAAAAAAGTTGACAGCAGTGTAAATTTAGCAAAACTTGAGGAAAACATTCTCGGTTTCTGGAAGAAAAGAAGTATTTTTGAAAAGAGCCTGGAGAAAAATAAAACTAAAAAAAGATTCGTTTTCTACGAAGGTCCTCCAACTGCCAACGGTGCACCGGGTGTACACCATGTACTTGCGCGTGTTTATAAGGATATTTTTCCAAGATATAAAACCATGAAAGGTTATTATGTGTCAAGGAAAGCCGGATGGGATACACACGGACTTCCGGTTGAGCTGGAAGTGGAAAAGGAATTGAATATAAATTCAAAGATAGAAATAGAAAAAATCGGTATTGGAAAATTTAACCAGCTTTGCAAACAGAGTGTTATGAGATATGAAGGGGAATGGCAGAAACTTACAGAGCGCATCGGATTCTGGCTGGATATGGATGATGCGTATCTGACTTTTAAGAATAATTATATTGAAACTGTGTGGTGGATATTAAAAAGCATATGGGATAAGGACTTATTGTACCAGGATTACAAAATCGTTCCGTATTGCCCGCGTTGCGGAACGGCGCTATCATCTCATGAATTAGCTCTTAGTTACAATGAAGTGGAAGATCACTCTATAATAGTAAAATTTCCCCATGCTGAAAGAAAAAATACTTACTTTCTGGTATGGACTACAACTCCCTGGACTTTGATTTCCAATGTAGCCGGTGCTGTAAGCAGGAACTCCGAATATGTGGAGGTTAATTTCAGGGGTGAAAATTTAATACTGGCAAAGAATTTAATTTCGGAAGTCTTCGGAGAAAGCAAAGAATATAATATTTGCGGCAGCTTTAAAGGAAATGAAATTATTTCTTCCGGATACAGGCCACTCTATGACTATGCAGATGGTAACAGTGATGCATTTAGGATTATAGGTGGCGATTTTGTTTCTGTTGAGGAAGGTACGGGAATTGTCCATATAGCACCTGCTTTTGGTGAAGATGATATGAATGCAGGAAGAGAAAATAACCTGCCTTTTGTACAGATGGTAGATGAGGAAGGTAAGTTTAAAAAGAGAGTTAAAAAATTTGCTCTTATGAGCATAGAAGAAGCCAACCCGGTAATAATAAAAGATCTTGAAGAAAGAAAATTACTTTTCAGCATCAGAAAAATAAAACACTCGTACCCTTTCTGCTGGAGATGCGACAGCAGGCTGATGTATTATGCTAAAAAAAGCTGGTATATAAAGACTTCTGCTATAAAGGATGACCTCTTAAAATCTAACGAAGAAGTCAGCTGGTATCCGGAGCATATAAAATACGGAAGGTTCGGGAAATGGCTTGAAAATAATGTTGATTGGGCTCTTTCCAGGGAAAGATACTGGGGGACACCTCTCCCAGTATGGGTGGATGACAATGGTCATAAAATTTGTATAGGGAGCATTGAAGAATTGAAAGAAAAAGCGGCGGATGTACCTTCCGACCTGGATCTGCACAGGCCTTATGTGGATGAAATTATTATAAAGTGCCCCGAGTGTGGAAACGATATGAGGAGGGTGCCCGAAGTAATAGACGTATGGTTCGATTCCGGTTCGATGCCTTATGCACAATTTCATTATCCTTTTGAAAATACGGAATTATTCAAGAAAAGTTTTCCAGCAGATTTTATATGTGAGGCAATTGACCAGACCAGAGGTTGGTTCTACACGCTTATTGCTATTTCCACACTGCTGTTCAAAAAATCATGTTTTAAAAATGTACTTTGTCTGGGACTTATAAATGATGAAAAAGGGCAGAAAATGTCCAAAACTAAGGGCAATATTATAAATCCCTGGGATATTTTAAATAAGCAGGGAGCGGATGCCCTGAGGTGGTATTTCTTTACAGGCGTGTCACCCTGGCTGCCTAAAAACTTCTCTACGAAAGCTGTTGATGAGGTGATTAGAAAATTTATACTTACTCTATGGAATACTTACTCTTTCTTTGTGATTTATGCGAATATAGATAATTTCAACCCATATGACCATAACCTTGAGGTAAAAGATAGAATTGAGATAGACCGCTGGATAATTTCTGAACTCAACCAGACTATAAATAAAGTAAATGAGCTTATGGATAATTTTAATGTTACTGAAAGCGGCAGAGTAATTCAGGATTTTGTTGATACCCTATCCAATTGGTATGTAAGAAGAAGCAGGAGAAGATTCTGGAAAAGTGAGGAAGATAAAGATAAAATAAGTGCATATAAAACACTTTATGAGTGCCTTGTAGATATTTCAAGATTGTGTGCGCCTTTTATACCTTTTTTAAGTGAAGAAATCTACAGAAATCTCACTGGTAGCCTGGGTAAGGGTGAAGAAAGCGTACACCTGGAAAGCTACCCTGAAGCTGATGAAGGTTTTATAGATGAAGACTTAAGTTTTAAAATGGATACAGCCCGCAAGATAGTTAATCTTGGCAGAGCAATAAGGAGTAAAATCAATATTAAAGTAAGACAGCCTATTGAAAAAGTGCTCGTATATTTTGATGGGGATATAAGAAAAAAAGAAGCTATAAATCATTTTAAAGATATTATATTAAGCGAACTTAATGTAAGAGAAATAGAATTTGCCAAAAATATTGATGAGCTGGTTTCATATGATATAAAACCCAATCTTTCAATACTGGGGAAAAAGTATGGCAGCCTTATTCCTGAAATAAAGAATGCGCTGTTTTCTGAGAATCCAATCCGCACTGCGCTTAAGGTAAAAAATAATAAAAATGTAAGTTTAATTATAAATGGGAAACAGGTAGAGATTTTACCTGAAGAGATACTGGTAGATATAAAAGATAAAGAAGGCCTTGGAGTAGAAAGTGACGGAGAATTTACTGTTGGCCTTTCTAATATTATATCAGACGCACTCCTGGAAGAAGGGTTCTGCAGGGAAATCGTACATCAGATACAGAATTTGAGAAAGGAAGCCGGTTTTAAAATTGAAAATACTATTGAGCTGGCCATTGAGCCTGGAATAGAGGATAATATTTTAAAGAAATTTAAGAACTATATAATGAAAGAGACTCTAAGCGTATCCTTTAGTTTTGATTTTAAAGAAGGCATGTATGTAAAGGAAATCAAAGTAAATGACAAAAAAATAAGAATCGGCATAAAAGTTGCCGGGAGCGTTGTTTGAGATGGCAGACAGAAAAACAAGAAGTATTTTGATGAATATATATTTTATAATTACTGCTATGTGTGTACTTATACTTGACCAGGTGACAAAATATGTTGTTGTCCAGAGAATTCCCGTAAATAAATCTGTTGAAATAATAAGGGGATTCTTTTATATAACCCATGTAAATAATACAGGTGCAGCTTTTGGATTATTCCAGGAATATACAAAGATTTTAACCATAATATCATTTATTGCCATTTTTTTAATCGTTCTTTTAAAGACCATACTTAAGATCAATTCTGTTTTTTATAATGTATCCCTGGGTTTTATTCTGGGCGGAGCGCTGGGTAATCTTGTTGACAGATATTATGTGGGGAGGGTTACTGATTTTTTAAATTTTGCTTTCTTTGGCGCTGTTTTCAATGTAGCTGATCTCTTTATTAATATAGGATTTTGCCTTACTATAATAGTGGTATTAAAAGAGTATTTAAAAGAGAGAAAAGCTTAATAGAATTTGATCAAAAAAGTAGAAAATATTTTAAGTTTTATAGTCGACTCTGAAAGCTCAGGGCAGAGAATAGATAAGTTTTTATCCTGCAAAATAAAGGATACATCGAGAAGTCATATCCAGAATATAATAAATAAGGATAAAGTAAAAGTAAATGACAGCACTGTTAACAAGCACTACAGGATTGCCGAAAAAGACATCATCAGTGTGGAGTACCCGGAAGAAGGCGAGTCAAATACTTCAATAAAACCGCAAAAGATAAATCTTAAAGTGATATATGAAGATAAGTATCTTCTGGCAATATCCAAAGAACCCGGAATGCTTACTCACCCTGTACCCGGCTTTGATAAGAATACACTGGTCAATGCGCTTCTTTATCATTATAATACCCTGTCAAATTTATCCGGGAAAGAGAGGGCAGGTATCGTACACCGGCTGGATAAAAATACTTCCGGCCTTCTTATTGCGGCAAAGGATGATAATACCCACTATTTGTTATCAGAAAAGTTTAAGAAAAGGGAAATAAAAAAAACCTATAGCGCCCTGGTATGGGGCGGATTTCATGAGAAAAGAGGCGAGATAAATCTTCCTATAGGGCGCTCACGGCTTGATAGAAAGAAAATGTGTATCTCGATTGACAGTGGAAGAAGCGCAATAACCAGGTTTGAAGTAGCAGAAGAATTTAAAGATGCAACTTTGCTAAACGTGTATCCGGAAACTGGAAGAACCCATCAAATTAGGGTACACTTAAGTTATATTGGTCATCCGGTTATAGGGGATGAGATATATGGCAACAAAGACTCAAAGGAAATAACAGGGAAACTGGGAATGGAGAGGCAGTTTTTGCATGCAAAGAGATTAGAATTTTCCCATCCTGCAACCGAGAAAAAGATAATAATTGAAGATGAATTATCAGAAGACCTGGTGAAATGTCTTAAGGTTTTAAGGGAGGGGATATGAAATGGAAGATTAAGAGGCATCCTTTAAGATTTTCTTATTAATATTTTTTAAAAGGGAGATAATAAATTGGCAAATATAAGAAGAGTGGTACTGGATGTACTGAAACCTCATTCACCAAACATAATTGAACTTTCAATAAAGATTGCGGACCTTCCGGGAGTTTATGGAGTGGATATATCGTTAATTGAGATGGATCAAAAAGTGGAAAATGTCAAGATTACCTGTGAAGGTGATTCAATAAATTATGAGAAAGTAGAGCAGGTCATAAAACAAAACGGTGGTTCCATACACAGTCTGGATAAGGTATCGGTAGGCACCAGCATGATTGAGGAAGTAACCACCCATCAGGATTAGGTTAAAGTATCAGGTTGATCTTATTTCCTGCCTCATAAATATAATATATGATGCGGCAAAGCATATAATTGCCAGTGCAATAATAACTACCAGCTGGGGCCATACCTGTATCATGCTCTGGCCAAGGGAGAGCGGGTTGAGTATCATTTTACCGGATTGTATCATATCATAAGATTGCTGGTATCCAACTGCGTTGAACAGCAAATTTCCCCCAACAGGCACAAGCAGTACGATAATAGACTCCGTAAAAAGCGTGGCAGGTGAAATTCTTGAGATCATATGCTCAATATTGTAATTTTTTATCTGATCGGCTATCGCAGAGCTATCTGTCAGGGGGACCATTGCATTGGCTGTTGCATTAGCAATTATCGGAAGAAAAAACATAAGGAATATCCATATTGCGATGGCAGTCAGTATTGATGCGGCGGTTTTTTCCATAATGACTGAAAACAATATGGAAAGCCCCATCCAGAAGCCGCCATAGAAAACACAGATAAATATAAAGAAAAATATCCTTAATATTTCCTCAGTAGTAGGGGGTACTCCTATTGCAAAAAGGCCCACACCTGAAATAATAAATACAATGCTGGCTATAATTATGGTAAGTGTGGTAATACCGGCTAAAAATTTACCGTTTATCAGGCTGTCTCTATAAATAGGCTGTGAGAGGACCCTGCTTAAATTTCCGCTGTTTCTTTCACTATTTATTGCATCAAAACCAAAAATTATACCGATTATCGGTATAAAAAAGCTGATAAAAGTTATAAAAGAGGGAAGTACGTCTCCTCCTGTAGTGAATAGGTAAAGGAATACATTCTTGTCCAGTGAACTTGCCGCCTCTCTGATATTAGTAAGAGCCACATAAGTTGATGACAGGCCCGCGATATATATTAATGCTAAAAGAATCAAAAATTTATTACTGCTAAAATGATCAGAAAGCTCTTTTCTATATACAGTTAAAATGCTTCTCATTTTACTCCTCTTTAAAATATTTTAGATAAATCTCTTCCAGTGCATCCTGTTTCATATCCATCCTGGTCAGTAGTATGCCTTCATCAGTTATAAGCCTCGATATATTCTGCCTTATATCTTTATCGCATATAACTTGAAGCTTATTATCGCTACGGGTTACATTTACAACCTTGTCAAGTTTCTTTAATTTTTCTATTATTTCACCTGGCACTTTTTCAAGTTCCAGCTCTATTCGATATTTGCCGCCGCCGAACAGGCTCCTACCCAGACTCTCTACACTTCCTTCACTTATTAATTTGCCTTTAGACAGTATGCCTACCCGGGGGCATATTCTTTGCATCAGGTTTAATTGATGAGACGAAAGAAGGAAAGTAATATTTTTTTGCTTGTTAAGATTCAGTATTGTCTGGAGGATCTGATTTGCTACTTTAACATCCAGACCTTCGGTTGGTTCATCAAAAATAATAAGCCCGGGATCTTTTATAAGCACATCTGCAATTCCCAATCTTTGTCTCATTCCTTTTGAGAATGTTTTGATAAGCTGGTTTTTATTCTCGAGTAAATCTACTGTTTCTAAAACCTCGTCAATTTTTTTTGGGATTTCTCTGTAAGGAATATTGTTTAATTCTGCTGTATAAGCCAGGTTACCCTTTGCGGTCATATCTTCATAGAACCCGACTCTTTCAGGTAAATATCCGGTTATCCTCTTGACTTTCAAAGGTTCTCTGGTTGAATTAAA
>CAYRJH010000006.1:33199-35295 GCA_964424685.1 uncultured Actinomycetota bacterium
GTATTTTCTCCCGATCCGATTGACTCTATTTCTTTCTTATCAAAGCTAACTCTCCATCCTTCCGGCTCAGTCGAGCTTAAGTTTATATTTTCAACAGATGTAGAGCTATTGTTTGTTACAATAAGCTTGTAGTGGTTATCTTTACCGGCTGTAAGTTCTGTACTTAAACTCCCTGTTTTTGTGGAAAGTTTGATTTCATAAGTTGCGGTTATCACTGCTGTTAATTCTATGGTTCCTTCCAGCGGGTCTCCTTCGACAGCAGATTTAAAAGTTGCCTTGATTGTATATTCTCCCGGTTCCTGTTTTACGCGCGGAATTGCGAGAAGCTGCAAGCTTTCTCTACCGTTTATTGTAAGATTAATGGCAGGTGCTTCCTGATTGCCGCTTACAACTACGGCAGCCCAGCCGGTAGGATAATCGACTGTTATATCAAAAGTTTTAGTTTTCATATCCTTATCCAGGCCAAATGGCTCATCACCCGGGATGTAAGTTGCAGTAAAATTAAAAGTAAATGTTTCTCCATCCTTAGCCTGTACTTTGGGGAGAGTGGTATTAAAGGATATCTCTTCCGGCTCGGGTTCTGGAATTACTTCTTCTATAGCTTCTCCTTCATCCTCCTGAGCAAATAATGCAGCAGGTATCGTCATAATCAATGACAGGGCAAGGACTAAGATGATAAAAAATAACGGCAATTTTCTTTTCATGATTTCCACTTTATATTTCTCCTTTTTATAGATTTTTTAAATTTGCATAAAGTTCTTTTAATTAATAAAATTTTTATGTGCCTTTTTAAGTAATACAGCAAAATTGAAACTTCCAGATGAAGCTAAATGAAAATTCTAATCACTTTAAATTCAGTTGTCAAGGAAGAAGTATAAAGGTGCGTGAGGAAAAATATAATATGTGGCAGGTATGAATAGATGAGATGCAAAAGTAGGTGTATTAATATATATGTATATGTGATTATTATGGAGCAGGGCGTATCTAATCTTGCAAGTGGTTTATTGATAAATCCTTTGAAACTCAATAGAAGTATTTAGGCTAGAACTCGGCTTACAGGCTAACTTCAACTATTTTTTATCTTATTGACTGTTTATAATCTGGTTCGATATGTCACTATCTGGGGGAGCCAGTCCCAGATAGTGATAAACCTAATCTGTGAGGCTTTATAGAATAATTATTTATTTATTTTTCGGAATGTTGTATAATACGAATATAAGAAATTCATATTTAAATGGTGGTGAATAAAATGGTAACTAAGTTAAGAGAAAGATCGCAAGTTACTCTTCCGGCAGAGATAGTTAAAAAGCTTGATCTTAAAATAGGGGATAATCTTGAAATAACTCTTGAAGAAGACAAAATAGTGATAAAACCTGTTGTGGTTATAGACAGATCACAGCTATGGTTCTGGTCAAAGGACTGGCAGGCTAAAGAAAAAGAAGTTGAAGCGGATATTAGGTCCGGTAGAATCCATAAAGCTAAAGGATTTAAGGATTTAATAGAAAAACTAGAAAAATAAGATGGAAATATTTTTTACGGAAAGATTTAAAAAAGATTATAAAGTATTTTCTGGAGATTTAAAGAAAATAATAAAAACTAAATTAAAAGTACTTTCCGGAAATCCCCATCACCCATCTCTAAGGACTAAAAAAATAAAAGGGAAAGAGGATATTTTTGAAACGAGTATTAATATGAGTATTAGAATAACCTGGAATTATTATGAAGGTAAAATATTGCTCAGGGCAATAGGGGAACACGATAGGACTATTAAGAATCCTTGAATATATATTACAAATTCTTAAAATTGATTACAGCAAATCCCACTTATTATTTTTAATAATTATTAATCTTCTTACAAGACAAACCAAGAAATTACATCCTATTCGGTGTATGAATCGGCTTACAGGCTAACTCCAATTATTTCTTATCTTATAAGCTAAATAGGATACATTTCTTAGAATATCCTTACAGTTTTTACACTGCACAGGTCTTAAGTTGAAAAGCAGGGGTTAATGTCCCCTGAATCAGGATTATTGGTTCAAAATTTCACACCCTGGGGCTACCATTAGAATAAATCTTAGAGTATTATATAGAAA
>CAYRJH010000007.1:0-30025 GCA_964424685.1 uncultured Actinomycetota bacterium
TGCCTGTGGGGGCAATGGCTTTAATAATTTCTATAGTATGACCAGCACCGCCAAGTGTGCCGTCAAAAATAATGTCGTTATCTTTTAAGTTTAAATAATATAAAACCTCCTTTAGAAGAACCGGTTTATGAAACTCTTCTAAACTCATCTGTCACACTCTTTTAGAACCGTAACTGTTCAAATGCATCTTTATCTCCCATGAATTGAGCATCAGCACGCCTGTAGTATTCCTGCCATAATTCTTTAGCCCATATTTCTGCTCTGTCTGAAACGCCAACCATCACAATATCTTTTTTAAGTCCGGCGTATTCTATTAAATTCTGGGGGATCCTGGTTCTTCCCTGCTGGTCCGTTGATTCCTCGCTGGCAGAAGAAAAGAACCATCTGGAGAAATTCTGAATGCTTCTTTCAGCAATTTTATTGGCCATTATTTTTTCTTCCAGTCTTTTCCAGCTTTCTTTTGAGAATAAAAAAAGGCACTTTTCATCAAATCCCTTTGATACCACAATGCCTTTTATTAAATCTTCCCTGAACTTCGCCGGGATAAAGATTCTTCCCTTATTATCTATTGTCCTATGATATTCACCTAAAAACATTTATTACCCCATTCTTATAACAGTTAAAGGGCATTCGCATCATTTTCCTCCACTTTCCCCCACAATACACCAATAAGATATCACAATATTATTAATTTGTAAACTATTATTCAAAAAAATATGAATTTAATTATGATTATTTAATTTACTATTTATTTAATAGTATTATATAACTATATATAGTTAATTTTATATATTCCAGTTTAACATCGCACTATATATAGTCAGAGGGATAAATACGAAAATTAATAGTAAAAATCTTATTAATTACTATAATTTTTATTTTTTAGCAGAAATTTTAATTTTCCTTTTCCAGATCCAGCTCTTTTGTGATTAACTTTCCATCCTCTGACCTGGTCAGTTCTTCTATTCTGTTCTCGGCTTCGTTCAATTTATTGAGACAATTAGAAGAAAGTTTTATACCCATTTCAAACTTTTCCATCGATTCTTCCAGGGATATATTTTCATCCTCAAGTTCTCTGACAATTTCCTCTAATTTCTCAATAGACTTTTCGAAACTTAATTTTTCAATTTCCATCTTTAAAACCCAATTCCAGTTTTTTATATATCTTATCCAGTACTTTCACATTAAGTACTCCATCTCTTAACAGTATCCGTATCTTTTGATTGATTTTAGCTTCTTCTATGCTTTTAATATTTTTATCTTCTTCCGCTCTATATATTAAGGCAAAACCACGCTCCAGTACAGAAGCAGGATTTTTTTCACGTATCTCTTCTAATATATATTTTAATCTGCTTCTTTTTAGATTAATATAATTTTTAATACATGAATTCATTCTGATATCTATATTTTTAATTGCTATCCTGTAAATACAAATCCTTTTTAAAATACTTTTCCTGTCTATCATTTTGGATAAGCCGTATGATTTCTCTTTCCTTTCCCGGATAAGTTTTTTCATATTATCTATTAAATTAACATAGAATTCACTGGCATTTTGATTAAATCTATCCAGGAGTGTTTTTGGCTTTATTAAGATCCTCCGTTTGATTAAGAAAGTTAATTCTTTTCTAAATATATTTATCCTGAAGTTAGCAAGACTTTCTATTCTTCTTAACATTGTTTTTAAATTTGCAATTTCACCCGTCTTATTTAATATAACCAATTCTCCAGCAACCGAAGGTGTGGCTGCTCTCTTATCTGCTACAAAATCGGAGATGGTATAATCTGTTTCATGTCCGATTGCTGAAATTAAAGGCACGGGACAATTAAAGATTTTTTTAGCTATTTCTTCAGTATTAAAAGCCCATAGGTCTTCCAGTGAACCACCACCTCTTGCCAGGATTATTACATCCACACCGTATTCACAAAGATCATCAATAGCCTCACAGATCTCCTTGCTGGAAGTGATCCCCTGAACATTGACATCTCTTACTATAAGGTGGAAATTTTCAAACCTGTTCCTTAAAACTAAAATGATATCTCTTATTACCGCACCGCCAATTGAAGTAGCTATACCTATTTTTTTGGGCAAGATAGGAATACTTTTTTTATGCAGACTGTCAAAATATCCCCTTTTTTCTAATTTTTCCTTCAACTGTTCAAATGCCAGAATTAGTGCACCCTTGCCTACCGGGTGCACATCAATAGCTATTACCTGATACTCTCCTTTTTTTTCATAAACAGAAACATAACCGTTTACCAGAATATGCAGACCTTCCTCAATATTAAAAATTAAATTCCTATTGCTGTGATGGAACATGACAACTTTAATTTTGGAATTCTCGTCCTTTAGATCAAAGTACATATGCTTCTTATCATGGAAATAAAAATTGCTGACTTCTCCTTCTAACCATATATCAGGGTAATCTGTTTCAAGATTTTTTCTTATTTCCTGGTTAAGTTCACTAACAGTGTAGATTTTTGATTTTAAAATGTTGCAGCCTGCCATCCGCCGATTACTGAAGATTCCAATAGATGATTATTATCTGTGTCCTGCTTTCCTCAAGACCCTTAATCAGAACATTTACAACTTTATCTTTATCATCACTATTATAGGTAAATTTATAGATGGGAATATTTTCATTTTCTTCTTCAAGAAAACTTTCTTCAATATTGCCTGAACTCTCTTCATATATTACGGCTATGCTCCATATTGATTGAATTTTTTTCATTCTATAATATTCTTCTACTTCTCTGGAATTTTCCGTAGTTTCTAATAAAATATAAAATAGATTATCATTGCCTTCTATCTGTTCCACTCTCCTGATATCGGAATCCGGGTAATAAAAACTGTTGAATACTTCCAGAAAACCTTCGGTTTCTAAAAGACTGTCAAAATCCCCTTCTGATATATTTTCAGAACTGCTGCCAGACTCTGCGGGGGGGTTTGTTACCTGGCCCGATGTACCTTCTGTATTATTACCGGAAGGAAAACATGATGTAGAAAAGATAATCACCATCAAGAAACAGATGATTAAGGAAATTGGAAAAATAATACTTATTTTTTTTATTATCATATTTATCTATCCCACCAAAATAAAATTAATAAAAATTTTAAGCATCACATAGAAACAAAATACTATTTCCAGAGAAACCATAGCAAGATTTAAAAACAACTTTAAAATTCCGGCTTCTTTCTTTTAGATACATTAATGACTCTCTTCTAACTTTTTTTATTTCAAGTAAAAATTGTATCATAGAATAAAGAGTATAACCAATAAATATCGCACTTCTAGCCGTAATTATAAAATCACTAAAAAATAACTATTGCTGATTTTTTTAATAATAAATCTCAAACTTTAAATATACAATACCAATAATACTGCAGATACAATCAACATTTAAGATTCGGCCGTTTTAGTTGAAACAGTATCGGCTTCTTTTTTACTGGTTTCCTTTTTATTTGAAGTTTTATCTCCAGATTCTTTTAATTCTTTTCCTTTTACTTTTGATGCACTGCCGTTATTCAGATTCATTGAACTTGATTTATAATCTGTTGTGTAAAATCCGGAACCTTTAAAAATTATCCCCACAGAAGAAAATAACCTTAAGGCGTTTGAATTGCAGTAAATGCATTTCATATTATTGCTTCCGCTACCTTCACCAGCTTTTTGAAATCTATCAAAAATCTTACCGCATTTTTCACATTTATAGCTATATACGGGCATTTAAATTTAATTCCTCCTTAATAAAAATCATTTTGAAAATATATATCAATTAAAGACTTTAGTCAAATTTTTAAGATTATTTTGTGGCTAATATAAAAAAATACTTCTATAATAAATTTTAATTGTAAATCCTGTATTCCTTTAGCAGTATGAAAACAAGAGATATAGTTATTATAATCATTCTTACAATAATCATAATAATAGCCCTGACAACTACCCTGCAGAAAAACCCGGAAATTGAAAATATTTACTTAAGTTACAATAAAGACTCCGATTTTGATGAACTTCAGCACGATGATAATAGTAATTTTAAAAGCAAAGACCCGGATATATATCTTATAATTAAAGTGAAAAACCTTTCAGCCGATGATGAAATAAAAGTAGAATGGGGAAAAACCGTAAATGATACCTATAGTATAATCCAGAAAAATATCATAATCCCCGATGGAAGCGGTTCGGGGAGAATTGTAATTCTATTTGTAAGAAGAAATAATATTTATGCTGCCGGTGACTACAATGTAAAAGTTTATTTAAACGGGGAAGATAGGATTTCTAAAAAATTCTTTATATCGGACCAGGATAAGATTTGATTTGTTTATATATGTTTATATATATTAGAAGCTAAACTACTGCCGGTTTTTTATAACCTTCCATATCTATCTAATTGATTTTAGTATATTCAGAGCCTACTTTACTGAATTCACTCTTTACCCTTTGTAAGATTAATTCAAGTATCTCATTTACAACATTGTCAAGGTTATAGTTCTCAATTATTCTGACATTATTTTCTACAGCAAGCTTTTCAATATAATCCTGGATTTTAACAATTTTATCCAGATGCTTCAGGTATTTGTCCATTGGTCTTGAACCCTGAGTTTCAACTGTTCTTTTGGTAAAGTGCTCTTTATGTATTTCTTTATCAGGAACAGATATCACTATCTGCTGGATTATAGCCCGGGATTTATACTCTTCAAGGTCAAGATAACCGGGAACCACATGAGCACCTTCAATAACACTATCTGACTTTTCTTCAACATTCCTCTTTATTATAGCTTCTATACCCACGCATACTGCCACCACCTGTTCTCTAAAACCAAGAATAACCGGTTCCACTCCTGTTGGAGGAAGGGTCAGGTTTTTATAAGCATTATAAGAAGAACCTCTGAGCGGCCTGATTAATTTATCGGATACGGAAGCTCTCATAACTTCTCTTATAGCGTCTGTGGAAGCTACTCTTGTTATATTCAATCTATTGGCAACTATTGTGGCTATAGTTGATTTTCCTACTCCGGTTGACCCGCCAATAAGTATTATAATCGGCTTTTCAAGTTTACCGACGGATTGCCAGAGAAGATATCTTTCAGCATATTCAAGATTGACCTTATCTTTTATGAATCTGAACGCTATTATCCTTAATTCACTTAAGGGCAGTGAATAAATTTTATTTTTTAGAAAATATTCCTGTATTTCACTGGCAATTTCATATGCAGTTAAAATATCCAAACCTGTCACCGAAATAGATGAAGCAAGTATTCCTTTTGAGAAAGGCAGTCCACTTTTTTTATCAGAAATCATCACTACCCTGGAATCAGTTCTACTTTTATTATTTGGATCCATTATTTTTTTTCTCCTTCTGGAATAGTTTTTTTAATTCATCCCTTAAGACACCTTTGCCGTTTAAAATAATGGGCACATTATTCATATATGCCACTTCTTTATTATTTTTATATGCATACTCGGTTAAAACATCTACAGAAGCAGCTTTAAGTTCTGTCAGTATAGTGTCATAACTCTTACTTTTTTCCAGATCTACCCTTAATTTTTCCCTATCTCCAAGATTAAAGCTCATCTTCTTAATCCTGCATTTAAAATTATGTTCCATATATTCTTTAATTTTAGGCTCAATATCCTTACTGGCAGTCATAGCCATAAATATTTTCCTGCCGCTTATACCGGATAACGGCTGAGGCCTGAAAACTGTTTTTATCACTGGAGCCTTTGGATTTATTTTTTTTATCTTATCTTCAATAAAATTTATTTTATCTCTACTGGCCAAAGGTTCTTCACATAGAGTCAATATTATTAAATCTGATGACAGTATCCTGTAAATACCCAGATAGCCCACTATGCTTTCCCAGCTCTGAGCCGCACTTACCACACATATGCATGAGTCTGTTTTTATATCCGGAATAGAGGCACCGCTTCCTTCTACTATTATCAGGTCAGGGTCCAGGTTCTCAGCAACTTTTATACCCTCTTTTACATTAGACATAAAAATCTTTCCTCCAAATCCGCCTCCGCATCTCCTGCAGCCGACTGTAGCTACCCTGCTTGTAAGAGCGTCTTCTATATAATCGGAGCTTGCATGCATGCCTTTACTATTAATTTTGAGCAGGTATCCGGGAGTAATAGTTATTTTATCACCTCTGATTACCTGTGGTTCTCTCGGCCCACCTCTACCCATCGCAACAACACACACATTGATATTCTCACCGGTAAATATTTTTGATACATAGGAACTAATTGCAGTTTTGCCGATTCTTTTTCCCGTGCCTATAATAGACAGGGTTGGTTTTTTGCAATGAATATTTTTTTCCTCATAAGAAAATAAAAAATCAGGACCCATATAACTGCATTTGTTGGCAAGGCAATAAGAGGCTATTTTCATTCTGATAATATAGTTTACCACCGGCTCATCGCTTAAATCATAGGCGATATCAGGTTTGAAATACCTGAGTGCATTTTCGAGATCAGTATCAATATCCTTTATTATATAAATCTTCTCGCCAAAAAAATCTTCAATATTTACATCTGCTAATTTCTCGGTTCCCCCAAGAAATACTATACCTTTAAAATGTCCCTTATAGATTCTTTTAAGTTCCGAAATCGCATCATAAGTCACCTGTGGATAATGTTCACCATCAATTAATACAACCAGATTTTTATTCTTATTGTTTTTTTTCTTCAATAAATTTATCACAGAGTTTACTCTTTTTCTCTTTTCTTTCTACACCTATAATTTTTTCAATTTTGTCAAAAGGTGATCTTCTGTAGATATCAATCTCTTTTTCTCTAACATATATAATATTATAGCTTGGTTCAAT
This sequence comes from uncultured Actinomycetota bacterium, assembly GCA_964424685.1. Classification (GTDB taxonomy): domain Bacteria; phylum Actinomycetota; class Humimicrobiia; order Humimicrobiales; family Humimicrobiaceae; genus JAQVEM01. The sequence continues at coordinate 6,830 of CAYRJH010000007.1, forward strand.
CTTCCCCCTGAGCCTCAAACAGGAGACTGTCCCCGCAGTTACTACAAGCAGGTCTTCTACTCTCCACAAATACGGTACATGCTTGTGGCCACACAACACCATATCTACTCCGGCATCCACCACTGTTTCTAAAACATCACCGGCATCATTGACGATATTCCTTTCCCTTCCAGTATTGGGGACTGACACTAAATGATGATGCATGGCAAATATTTTAAAAGTACTGGTATTGCATTTGCTGAATTCATTTTTTATCCATTCATAATGTTCTCTTCCTATCTGTCCATTGTCCAGGTCAGGCTCACTTGAGTCAGCAGCAACAATGGTTACCTTACCATTATTGAATGAAACATATCTGCTGCCGAAAATATCTTCAAAATGCATATATCCCACATTTCTGGAATCATGATTTCCTAATTGGACAAGGAGGTTTTTACATTTTATGGGTGAAAGGTAATTTTTAACAGTATCATATTCCATCCTGAAACCATTGGCGGTAAGATCTCCTGTTATTATTACTACATCAGGGGCAAGTTCATTTATTTCATCAATGCACCTGGTAAGCAGGCTGGGTACAAAATGTTTTTCGCCGACATGGATATCCGATATCTGGACTATAACTGTTTCTTTAGTATTCCCTATCATTAGTTTCCTCTCCGGATTCGTTTTTTAACATAATATACAAATAGTATTATTGCTTAATTTTATAAAAAGAAAAAGTAAAGTACAATATAACATTATTATTACATGTTTACTGTTTTACTGCCTTTTCTTTTAAATACTTAACGATTGTCAATTTGTCAATAAGAGTATAAATCTTGAAGAAAGTACAGGTAGAAATTTTTACCGCTCTTCAATATCGTAAAATCAGCTATTTCAATTCTCTTACTATCCTGCACGGATTTCCCAGAGCCAGCACATTGGAAGGAATATCTTTTGCCACGATACTACCCGCACCTATAATTGAATTATTTCCAATTTTTACACCTGCAAGAATGACAGCACCCGCACCTATCCATACATTATTACCGATTTCAATAGGAAGACCGTATTCAAGCCCGGTATTTCTTTTATCAGAGTCTAGAGGATGCGAAGCTGTGCATATCTGCACACACGGTCCCAGAAGAACATTATCTCCTATTTTGACGGTATTTACATCAAGTACTATACAGCCGTGATTTGCGTAAAAATTTTCTCCAAAAATAATATTATACCCGTAGTCACAATAAAACTGGGGTTCTATATGACAACTTTTATTTGTTCTAAACAATTTCTGCAGGATTTTATTTCTTCTGCTATATCTCAATGGATTTGTTTTGTTAAATTCATAACACAATTTTTTTGCATAATTTCTTTCTCTGAACAGCTCTTTATCCATCGATGAATATAACTGTCCGGATAACATTTTCTCCTTTTCTGTCATACCTGGAACCAGCTCCTATTATCTTATAGCTCTGGCTTTTATCAAATCTCTATACCAGAATGCGCTGTTTTTAAATATCCTCTCCTGTGTTTCATAATCCACATAAATAATGCCAAACCTCTTTGAGTATCCATAAGCCCACTCAAAATTATCCATCAGAGACCATAAAAAATATCCTCTTATATCCTTTCCATTTTTATTTAATTCTGCAACTTCCAATAAGTGCCTTCTCAAATAATCTATTCGTTTTACATCGCGTATTTCTACTCTTTTTGATAATTTATCATTAAATGCAGCACCATTCTCTGTGATATAGATAGGTATTTTCGTATACTCTTTTCTAAGCTTTAATATAAGATTATATAAAGCTTCCGGGACTATCTCCCAGTCCATTTCAGTTTTTGCAAATTTGCCAAAAACTTTTTTATACTTCAGTTCGGAATCAGGTGAATATTTTACTAAATCACGTGAATAATAATTTAACCCTAAAAAATCATTTTTAACTGATATTTCCTCCAAATCATCTTCTTTTATAAAATTAAAATCTGCTTTAAGCTCTTTATATATTTTTTTCATATCTTCAGGATATGAACCTTTAAAAATAGGATCCAGGAACCATCTATTAAAATGACCGTCGCATACAAGAGCTGCTTCCATATCTTCTTTTGATTTAGTCGCCGGATACACAGGGATTTGATTGAGAGTTATTCCAATTTCCCCGTTTTTAAAATTAAATTTCCGAAATTCTTTTATTGCGTATCCATGTGACAGTAAAATATGATGCGCTGCTGTCAGGGCTTCCTGCAAATCTTTATGACCGGGGGCATGTTTACCCTCATAATAACTGATAATCGATGAGCAGAGCGGTTCGTTGTGAGTTATCCATAATCTTACTGAATCACCAAGTTCATTAAATATTTTAACCGCATATTCTACAAACCATTTAGCTGAATCCCTGTTCAGCCAACCTCCCATGTTATATGCCCATAGCGGTAAATCCCAGTGATACAACGTGACAGCCGGTTTTATATTTCTTTTAATAAGCTCATTCACCAGATTTTTATAAAATTCCATCCCTTTTGGATTAAACATTCCTTTTTCGGGAAAAATTCTTGACCATGAAATTGAAAATCTGTATGATTCAATCCCTATTTTTTCCATCAACTCTACATCTTCTTTGTATCTATTGTAATGATTGCATGCGATATCCCCTGTGTCCCCTTTGTAAGTTTTACCCGGTGTTTTTGAAAAAATATCCCATATTGAAGGAGTCCTGCCATCCCCATTGACAGCTCCTTCTACCTGGTAAGAAGATGTCGCGGTGCCAAACAAAAAATCATTTTTAAATTTTATTGCCATTTATTCACATCCCTTGTCAAAATAATTATTATATTTGATATAACTATTATAATAGTTATTAAAAATTATTTAAAACTTTATTAAGCAGCACTTATCAGTCACCCAGGATTGCACTAACCTGCACTTCCTTTTCTTCTTTATTTAAGGGGATTAAATTTCCCTTGACCAGTTTTCCATTAACAGACAGGCTTTTTATTCCCTTATTAACCCTATCAGGATTTTTTACCGTAATATTATATTTTATTCCACGGAAAAATCTTTTTACATTATATTCCTTCCACTCTCCCGGAATACATGGATCTATCAATAAACCATCATAGTCTGGTTTTATTCCCAGAATTGCCTGAGATATATTTACAAAACACCATGCGGCTGTGCCGGTAAGCCAGGAGTTTTTTGCTTCACCGGGTGAAGGTGCGTCACGTCCTGCAATCATCTGCGCGTAACAATATGGTTCACAACGATAAATCTCTATGGCTTCTCCTTTAGCACTCGGGCATATACGTAAATAATAATCAAGAGCTTTATCGCCATTACCCAGTATAGTCTCGGCTATAGATATCCATGGATTATTATGACAGAATATTCCTGCATTTTCTTTATATCCGGGTGGATAAGAAGAAATTTCTCCCAGGTTAAGGTAATAACGCGAATATGCAGGCTGGTTTAAGATTATCCCATCAGGAGTCGCAAGATATTTCTCTACACCCTTCAGAGCTTTACGTGCCATTCCGTTCTCCAGGCCAGCACCGCCCATAATACACCATCCCTGCGGTTCAATGAATATTTTCCCTTCTTCGCATTCCCTGGATCCTATTTTTTCTCCATAATAATCATAAGCTCTCAAAAACCATTCTCCATCCCAGCCATATTTTTCTACAGCTTCATTCATTTGTTTATAACTCTTTTCCAGTTCATCAACTTTGCTATTCAAGTCGATTCGCCGTGATAGCTCAATAAGTTCGCGGCACGCATAAAGAAAAAGTCCGGCTATCATGACTGATTCAGCAACTCCTCCTGGCCTGTCTCCGTAAGTTTGAAAACTCTCCCCGGGATGTTTCGAAAAACAATTTAAATTAAGACAATCATTCCAATCTGCATGTCCCATAAGAGGAAGTTTATGCGGACCCAGGTTTTTTAGAGTATATCCTATAGAGAGAAAAAGATGATCAAGAAGAGTAGCCTTACTATTCTCAATATCAGGATGACCGGCTATACCGTCAAGAATTGAGTAATCACCTGTTTCTTTAATATATGAACAGGTAGAAATTATAAGCCACAGCGGATCGTCATTAAAGCCACCGCCTACATCCTTGTTACCCTTACCCGTAAGCGGCTGGTACTGATGGTAACAGGTTCCATCAGAAAGTTGCACTCCTGCAATTTCCAGTATTCTCTGTCTTGACCGTTCTGGAATCATATGTACAAATCCCAGCAAATCCTGATTAGAATCCCTATATCCCATTCCGCGTCCGATACCAGACTCAAAAAAAGATGCAGACCGTGACAGGTTAAAAGTTACCATACACTGGTACTGATTCCATATATTTACCATTCGATTTACATGCTCATTTTCAGTTTCTACCTTGAATTTACAGAGTAATTCATTCCAGTACCTCTTTAATTTGTCAAAAGCTTTATTTATAGCTTCAGTGTTCTTATATTTTTCCATTGCCGCATGAAATGATTTTTTATTTATAACATTAGGGGCAGAGAATTTTTCGTCTTCCTTATTCTCTATATAGCCAAGTATAAAATGCAGATTTTTCTTTTGACCTGGTGCCAGTTCAATATTAACCTGATGTACACCCACAGGGTACCAGCCGTTTACGATAGAATTTGTGCACTTTCCATGTTCAACCACTACAGGATTTGCGAATCCATTAAAGTTTCCGATGAATGCATCACGGCTTGTATCGAATCCATTTATCTTCTGGCTGCATGTGAAGTATACATAATGATTTCTTCTTTCCCTGTATTCAGTTTTATGAAAAATAGTTCCATTTTCTATTTCTACCTCACCTGTATTGAGATTACGCTGAAAGTTAGTCATATCATCCATAGCGTCCCAGAGACAAAACTCTACAAACGAAAAAAGAATTATATTTTTATCTTTATTTGTATTATTTACCAGCTCAAGGTTCCATATTTCCATATTTTCTTTGAGTGGTACAAAATATGTTACTTCTGCTTCTAACCCGTTTTTTCTACCTTTTATAATCGTATACCCCAGACCATGGCGGCATGAGTATTCATCCAGTGGTGAACAAACCGGCTTCCAGCCAGGATTCCAGACTACATCATTATCTTTTATATAAATATATCTTCCCCCTGTATCTGCCGGAACATTGTTATATCTATATCGCGTTAAACGCCTGAATCGGGCATCCTGATAAAAACTATATCCTCCTGCTGTATTAGAAATAATGCCAAAGTATTTATCAAATCCTATATAATTTATCCACGGCAAGGGAGTGTCAGGCTTCTTAATAACATACTCTTTACTGTCATCATCAAAATAACCGTATTTGTTCATTATTAATTTCCTTTGTTTAAAGTTTAATAATTTTTATAACATTTCCTTTTTATCTAATTGCCTTTAATTATCCTCTGTTATTTGTATAATACTTTTTTACTCCATTTATTTTAAAATTTTATTATAGAATATGTGAACACGTGTTTATCTTTTTATATTTATATTTCCCTTTTTAAGTTTTAATAATGATTTCTTTAACCCTATCAGATTAATTTTTTAAAACCAGCTATTTTATTTTTTTAGTAGATTCTCTAATAATCAATTCCGCTGGAACAGTATAATACCCATCTGAATTGTTATTATTTTCAATAAAATTAATTAAATTACTAGTGACAACCGATGCTATTTCCAGAATAGGACTTCTTACCGTTGTAAGAGCCGGTGACACATAACTCGCAATTCTAATATCATCGTAACCAACAATTGAAATATCCTTAGGAATTTTAAGATTCATTTTTTTTAGGGCTTTCATGGCTCCTATAGCCATTGTATCATTAGATGAAAAAATAGCAGTTATTTGATTTTTACTCCCCTTTTTAAAAAGTTGATTTACGCACTTAAACCCGCTATCTTCAGTAAAGTCACCATAAACCACATAATCTTCCTTAATTTTAAGTTTTGCTTCATTCATTGCCTTCTTATATCCTTCAAGCCGTTTAAAACCCGAATATTTATTCATATCTCCGCAAATATGTGCTATTCCTTTATGGCCGTAATCTATTAAATGCTTTATAGCTTTATATGCACCATTATAATTATCAGAGTTGACAATAATATGACTGTTTATCTTCTTTTCTTCAATTTTTTCCTGATCTATTATGGCTATTTTATAACCTGACCCTATAAGATCAAAAATTTCTTTTGAGTTATTATTGGCTCCTAAAAAAATCCCTCCGGACAATATTTTACTGTTAAAAAGCTTCCTTATCTTTTTAAAATCATTATTATTGTTAATTATTAAAATTAATGCGTTGTAACCAAGTTTATCTGCATAATCTATTATTGCTGCTTCAAAAGGAGATACATATACATTACGAAAGACTCTAAAATCTTCATCACCAGGCCTGATATTTGTTATAAAAACACCGATAATCTTACTGATTTTACCGGCGAGCACCTGTGCTGAGGCATGGGGTACGTAGCCATATTCTTTAATAATTCTTTCTACTTTTTCTTTTGTCTCAGGTGTTACATTGGCATAGTTATTGATTACCCGTGATACGGTACTTCTTGAAACACCCGCTAATTTTGCTATTTCCTTACTATGCATATTAATCTACTACTTTTATGAACACGCTTTTACACGTTTGTTTGTTATTTTACAATAGTTTTTTTCTTATAGTCAAGAATTTAAATTATGACGGGAGTTTTTTATTATTTAAAATCTGGCCAATTTTTTTTAGAAATATCTGTGGCATTATTAATTAAAGTCTGAGATTCATAAGTTAATTTCATATCAACAGATTCTATGGAAAAAGGGCGACTAACATTTAACACAAGCCGTATATTTAATATATATAAATTAATTAAACTTGTAATTAACTTTTTTAAGCCGCAAACTGTATCTATTAATTGCAAGACACTACAAATTCAATGCTGCTTTTATTTTATATACAATCGTCCGGCAACTAAACTTCTATTAAAAAATCCCTATAAATTTAGATATAAGCTTTTTCTGTTTTCTTATCAAATATTTGTATTTTATCAGTATCTACGAACAGTATTGCTTTTTCTCCGCTATTGTATTTTGATCTGGGGTTTACCCTTGCTGTTATAAGAACTCCTTCAATATCTAAATACAAATAAATTTCAGCACCCATAGGTTCGGTAACCTCAACATTTGCAGTAATGGTTTTGTTTCGGGATGCATCCTGTACAAAATTACTGTCTTCTAAATCTTCGGGCCTGATTCCTATTACAACTTCTTTCCCGGCAAGATTGTTATCTTTAATTACTTTTTTTAGCTTATCAGTTGTTTCAAGCTCAAACAAGCTGCTTTTAAAAGTTAATTGACCGGTCACAGTGGCGTCCAAAAAATTCATTGCAGGACTTCCTATGAACCCGGCTACAAACATATTGACTGGATAATCATAAACTTCCTGCGGTTTTCCGGTTTGCTGAATAATTCCATCTTTCATAATAATTATCTTGCTGGCCATAGTCATCGCTTCGGTTTGATCATGGGTTACATAAATTATGGTAGCATTAAGTCTCTTGTGAAGTTTTGCTATCTCCGTTCTCATCTGAACTCTGAGTTTTGCATCAAGATTGGATAGCGGTTCATCCATTAAGAATACTTTAGGGTCTCTTACAATAGCCCTGCCCAGCGCGACTCTCTGCCTTTGACCACCGGAAAGCTGTTTGGGTTTTCTTTTAAGCAGGTCCTCAATTTTTAATATTTTTGCTGCTTCCATGACTCTTCTTTCAATTTCTGCTTTCGGAGTTTTTCTTAGTTTTAATCCAAATGCCAGATTATTGTAGACATTAAAATGAGGATAAAGAGCATAATTCTGAAAAACCATGGCTATGTCCCTGTCTTTAGGGGCAACGCCATTAACCAGTCTGTCTCCGATGTAAATTTCACCTTTCGTTATATCTTCAAGTCCTGCGATCATGCGCAGTGTGGTAGTTTTACCGCAGCCTGATGGCCCAACCAGCACTACAAATGATTTATCTTCAATCGTACTGTTCATACTGCTTACCGCTACAACTTCATCAAATTTTTTAGTCAGGTCTTTTAATACAACCTTTGCCATTTTTCTCTCCTTTTTTAAATTATTAATTAATTATTGACCAATAATTATAAAACAAAAAGAAATTACTTTCTATATAAAACAGGTGTATTTTATATTTTATATTATTTGCTGTTTTTATATATACTCTTAAATATTTTTATAAAAGTCGCCAGAAACCTTTTATTTATCTCCGGTAAAGCTATTGTCACCCTTACATATCCGGGCACTCCCAGGTTTTTACCCGGTCTTACTATGAACCCTGCTTTTAATAATTCCTCCACTATAATATCGCTATCTTTACCGGTATTAATCAATATAAAATTTGCATATGATTTAATAAAATCTATTTTATTTTCAGTTAAAACCCTGTAATACCTATTTTTTTCTTCCCTGATTCTGTCTCCAATTTTATTTGCGTAAGATTCGTTTTCCAGTGCTCTCGCAGCAGCTTTCTGGGCAATTGCATTCACATTAAAGGGAAGCCTTACTTTATTCAAAGCAGAAATAATTAAGCTGCTGGATATCCCATATCCTATCCTGAGTCCCGCCAGTCCATAAATTTTTGAAAATGTCCTTAAGATTATAAGATTATTATATCTGGAGAGATATTTTACGGTATCAACATTTTCCTCATCTGTCATGTACTCCCGGTAAGCTTCATCTACAACCAGCATGATATTACCGTTAATATTTCCCATCATATAGTCAAATTCCAGTTGAGTGATATTGGTCCCTGTAGGATTATGGGGATTGGTAAGAAACAGAATTTTTGTTTTATCACTTATAGAACTAATCAATCTTTCCGCATCCTGTCTGAATTCTTTCAGTGGAACCTTTGTGACCGTCCCATTACATTTCAGGGTTGATTTTTCATAAATTAAAAAAGTGGGATCCGAAGTCACAATATTTTCCCCCGGTTCAATAAAACTGTCGCATATCATTTCTATAATTTGATCCGTACCATTTCCCATAATTACAGAGTCAATGCTTATATTGTATTTTTCACTGATTTTCTGCCGTATCTGCCTGCACTCACCATCAGGATAATATTTAATATCATTTAAGCTTTTGCAGATTTCTTTAAGAACTCCGGGATCAGGCCCATATAGATTTTCATTAGAGGCCAACTTATAAACTTCCTTTAAACTATATTCTTTTTTTATCTCTTCTATAGTCTTGCCCGGGATATATTCCGGCATATCTGAAATCCATTTTTTAATTTTTATACCCATATTTTACTCTTACTTCTTTTTAAGTCTTACTTTTACAGAATAGCCGTGAGCAAATAATTTTTCTAACCCCGATATCACCTTTATGGATTTAATTTCTTTTTTTAAGCTGTTTTCATTATAAAAAGTAATACTGCTTCTCTTTAAGAAGTCACTGACACTCAGTGGAGAAGCAAATCTTGCATTACCGTTTGTCGGAATAACATGGTTGGTTCCTCCTGTGTAATCACCGACTGCTACCGGACAATAATCTCCTATAAATACAGCACCTGCATTTTTTATTTTTTTTAGAATTCTTTCCGTATCTTTTACCATAATTTCCAGATGTTCCGGCGCTATTATATTACAGATTTTTATAAGCAGGTCTTCTTCTTTACTGTAAATAATCCTACAGTTTTTCTTAAGCGATTTTAAAATAACTTCCATATTTACTTTATTGCTATATTCATTTACAAGTGCCTCTAAATGTTTATAGATATTTTCAATTGTCTCTTTGGCTGTATCAATACTTGTAGTTAATAATATGCTCCTGGCATCAGGATCGTGCTCAGCCTGTGAAATGAGGTCTGCTGCAATAAAAGATGCATTGGAAGAATTATCTGCTATTATAGTTACGTCACTCGGGCCGGCAAGGCTGTCAATCCCAACATCGCCAAATACTTTCTTTTTTGCTGCTGTAACATAAATATTTCCCGGACCTATAATTTTATCCACTCTTCTTATACCCCGGGTACCATAGGCAAGAGCAGCTATTGCCTGCGCCCCGCCAAGCTTATATATTTCTTTAATTTTCAGCCTGTCACATAAATACAGTAAAACCTGATCCAGGCTACCATCTGATTGCGGGGGCGTACATATGACAATTTCATTTACTTTTGCTATTAATGCAGGGATTACGGTCATAAGTACTGAAGATGGATATATATATCTTCCACCAGGCACATATATGCCTACTCTTTCCAGTGGCTTTGTAACTTGTCCTACTTCTTTTCCATTACCGGATTTAATAATCCAGGAACCTGCTTCCTTTTCAAACTGGGTGATATGATACTTCTTAATATTTTTATAACTGACCTCCAGCGCTTTAACCAGTTCGGGGAAAGATTCCCTCACATTTAACGCTGCAGATTTAATTTCATCATCTTTTACTCTGATATCATTAATACTTTTAGTCTTAAAACAGTCAAACTCTTCGCTGAATTTTAAAATTGCCCTATCTCCGTCCGCTTTTACTTCTTTTAATATCCTGCTGACTGTCCCGTCAACTGAAGGAGGGATTTCAAAGCCCCGTGTTATATAAGTACCTGTTTCTTCAGCCGTTTTTGGTTTTTCAACTTTTAAAAAATCATAATCCATAAAAAGACCTTTGATACTTTTAAATGTTTTTATTAATATACCTAAAGAAAATAAAATTAGCAAAATAAAATTAGGATTTTAAAAAATGACAGAGAATTTGACTTTAAAGCCGGGGATTCTTCTTCATGTCTGCTGTGGGACCTGTTCTCTTTATCCTTATTTCTTTTTAAGAGAGGATTTTGACGTAACCTTTTTTTATTATAATCCCAATATATATCCGGAAAAAGAGTACGCAAGAAGACTTGATGATGTAAAAACTGTTTCAAAAATTAACTCTATCCCGCTTATAATTGGGAAATATGAAATAGAAAAATGGCTGGACCTGACTTCAAATTTTAAGGACGAGCCTGAAGGCGGAGACAGGTGTACACTATGCTTTAAAATGCGTCTTGAAAAAACTGCCGAAACAGCAAAGAAACTGGGATTGGGCTTTTTCGGAACAACTCTTACTGTAAGTCCGCATAAAGATACTAAAATAATAAATTCTACTGGATTGGAGCTCGGGTTTTTAAAAAAAATCAATTTTTATCAGGCAGACTTCAAGAAAAAAGATGGATTTAAAAAAACCCTGGAGTCGAGTAAAAATCTAAATCTCTACAGGCAGGACTACTGCGGGTGCGTATACAGCATGAGATAGGGTATAAAAAAATTAGCTGTATTATTCCTCATTATTTTTTTCCAGCTGCTTTTTTTCATTGAATTTCCTGGTTACATAGTTGGCTATAAGCATTGCAGCTATTATTGTTATTAGATTTATAAGATATACTACTTTTACCTCGCCAAAAGGTGTATTGTAGGAAGTACTGTCAATACGGTAATACTCGACAATTGTTCTGTAAATTGAGTATATCCCCAGATACATCGCAAGTATTAATCCATAGGGGAATCTCCCCGGTCTATTCCTGTAATATCTGTGCATAAACAAAAGAAATATAAATAATAAAAAGTTGGATATTGATTCATATAAAAAGGCCGGGTGAAAATACTCAAAACTCTTATAACCTTCAAGCCTGTTGGCTTCATCAATAAAAATTTTCCAGGGAATTTCGGCCGGTCTCCCATAAGCTTCCTGATTAAAGAAGTTGCCCCATCTTCCAATAGCCTGGCCCAGTACCAATCCCGTAGAAGATATATCGGCCCATAACCAGAAATCAAGTTTACGTATTTTACAGAAAACAATGAGAGCTATTACACCTCCCAGTATAACTCCCTGGATAGCAAGACCGCCTCTTCTCAAGGCAAAAATATAAATAGGATGCTGTGCATAATAGGACCAGTTTACTGCTACATGGACCAGTCTGGCGCCAATAACTGAGAATACTACCGCAAGCGGCGCAAAATTTAAAATCTCATCTCTTTTTTGTCCCCTGTAACCTGCTATAAAATACGTAGCCACAAAACCTATTATAAGAGCCAGTGATAATATTATTCCGTACCACACTATTTCAAATCCAAATATACTAAAAGCAACCGGGTCGTTAATATGCATAATTTCCTCCTGTACCTAAATTTTATTACAATTTTATTATGGTATCCTTATTAAAGTTAGATTTATAAATATTTAAGATTTTAGCATAAATCAGGTTAAAAATTTATTCAAAAATTGATTTTATTTATAAAAGGTAAATACCGGGATAAAAATCCAACTATAAAATTCATTGAATTGGTAACAAAAACTATTCCAAGTGCTATAAGAAAAACGCCCGATATAATGGATATAACATTCATATGCCTGTTTATTTTCTTTAAGAAACCGGAAAAAAAACTTATAAATATGCCGGCAATTATAAAAGGCAGCCCCAGACCAAATGAAAATACGCACAGCAGAAGCACTCCCTGAAGAAGTGTGTCAAGCTGGCTCGCCAGAAGTAATATACCGGATAGTATCATACCCACACACGGAATCCATCCAAAGGAAAATATTACTCCTGTTATAAAAGAACTAAGATAACCCGATCTTAAAGAAGAGGGCATATGGAATCTTTTTTCCATATTCAGGAACGGTATCCTAAAAAGGCCGGTATACTGCAGTCCAAATATTATCAGTACAACCCCGCCTATTCTGGAAATAATACCTGAGTAGTCTCTTAACACTCTACCTATAATAGTAACGGTTGAACCTAAAGCTATAAACACTAATGAAAATCCCAGCACGAAAAGCAGGCTATTTACCACTAGATACAGCCGCTCTGAGGCTTTAATATGTTCGCTTTTATAAATTGCCCTGTTTGACATTAAGCTTATATAAACAGGAACAAGAGGGAGTATACAGGGAGAAATAAATGCCAGAAGTCCCCCTATAAAAGCAGAAAACAAACTAACTTCTAACATTTATAATTCGTCTTCTATAATATTTTCCAATTGTTCTGCGGTCATCATACCGACATTTTTAAATACAACATTTCCATCCCTGTCCAGGATGAAAGTGGTGGGAATTGCGCGTATTCCCCAATTTACCATGACATTTGCATCATCTATTAAGATAGGATAATTTATACCATAATCTTTAACAAAATCTTTTAATGTGGAAATATCCTCATCCGAGACTCCGATAAATTGGACATCTTTATCCTTGAATTTATTATATACTTCTACAAAATCAGGGATCTCTTCTCTGCAGGGAGGACACCAGGTCGCCCAGAAATTCAATACTACTACTTTTCCATTAAAATCAGATAATGATAATTCATTCCCGCTAAGATCCATAAGTGTGAAATCGGTACCGGATCCGGCTGTCCTGCAGCCTGCGAAAGTTAAAAAAATCATAGCTATGAATATTAATATGGATATGAGAAAAACTTTTTTCATATTTATCTTTTTTATCTTATAAAATTTTTTCTTTACCGAACCTGTATAACATCTCCACAGCTTCTTTATTTTTTAATATATCTCCCGGCTCGTCCACATCATTAAACATAAAATCACATAAATAATCAACATAGACCACATCAAAGAAAGAACGGATTACTTTCTGCGGGCAGTTAAAAATATTTTTTGATCCGGAACCTGCGGTACTAATAAAAATGCCATTTCTGCTTTTAGTTATAACTTTTTTCTTATGCTCATATTTTAATGACCAGAATCTCTGACACCTGTCAATTAACGCCTTTAAATATCCCGGTACTGTTGTAAAGAAGACAGGTGACGCTACAGCAAGAAAATCAGCTTCAATTAAATCCACATATACCTGCTGCATATCATCCTTTATCACACATTCTCCGGTTTTCGAGCAATTGCGGCATCCCCTGCAGGAAGATATATCTAAATCTGCCGGCACAATTTTTACTATCTTTATATCTTTCCCATCCGGATTATTGGCCGCAGCTATACCCTCAAGGAATTTATCAAGCAATATAGCGGTATTCCCCACTTTTCTTGGACTACCGTATATCGCCACTATCCTAAATTCTTTGTAATTTCCTGTGTAATTATTATTCATACAGAAGTCTTAATTCCGGAAATAAAATGGGAATAAATATAATAATTTAATAATAAATATCTAATAATATTTATTCAATAATTTATTAATATCAATATCTGTTATAATATGATCAACAAGAGGTTTCCTTTCTATCTGTTTTAGTCCCTCTTCGTATAATGGTTTTTCGGTCTTATAAAATATCCCTATCGGCATTCTTTCTTCCTCCATGGATTTTTTAATTGCTTCATTTAAATCATTTTTATCATAATCTTTAAGTTCATCCAGTTTATATATTTTCTCTCTGTAGAAATCATAGGTATTCTGTTTATTGAATGTTACACACGGTTGAAGAATATCTATAAAAGAAAAACCTTTATGTTTTATAGCTTTTTTTATTATCTCAGACAGGTGACCAGTATCTCCGGAAAAACCCCTCGCTACAAAAGTCGCACCCGCTGCCAGAGCCAGTAAAACCGGATTAACAGGTTCTTCAAGCACGCCGGAAGGTGTTGATTTAGTTTTTAATCCCCTGGCACTTGTAGGAGCAACCTGGCCGGTTGTAAGTCCGTAAATCCTGTTATCATGTAAAAGATAGGTCATATTTATATTTCTCCTGCATGTATGTATGAAATGGTTCCCGCCTATGCCGACACCATCGCCGTCTCCGGCCATAATTATCACATTCAGTTTATGATTTGCCAGTTTTGCACCGGTAGCTACAGGGAGAGCTCTTCCGTGCAGGGCGTGAAATGCATAAGTTTTTATGAAATTAGCGCCGTTTCCCGAACAACCGATGCCATATACTATAAGTATTTCATAAGGCCTCAAGCTCATGCTTACAAATACTTTTTTTATTGAATTCCATATTCCATAATTACCGCAGCCAATACACCAGGTTGGTTTTTTTGCAGTATTAAAATCACGGGTTGTTAAATCATACTTCTTTCTTTTAGATTTATTTCCGGTTTTTCTCATTTCCCCTGCCATTTAAAACTAATACATATAATGTTTTTAAATAAATTAATGCCTTACTCAAGATTATCACTCGATTTTTTCAATACCGTTAATAATCTCTTCGGGCAGGAACTGCCTGCCACTGTATTTCAGTATCTTATTTTTTATCCTGTAACCTGTATTCATCATTATAATTTTTGAAAGCTGTGATGTTTTATTATTCTCCACCACTATATTCTTATTATTTTCGCTTATAAGCCCATTAATAACATCACTGTCAAATGGATATAAATAAGTAAAGTGTATTAGATTTACCATCTTTTCTTTCTGATTTAATATACTCATGGCCTCAAGAATAGGTCCCTTGCAGGAGCCCCAGCTCCAGATTGTAATTTCAGCATCATTGGGTCCGTATATTCTGGGAGGAGGGATTTCTTCAATTAATTTTTTTATTTTTCTAAATCTTTTATCAACCATAATCTTTCTATTATGAGCGCTTTCATCGGAATACCCATACTGGTCATGTTCGTCACTATTAGCAATATGAATCCCATTTTCATTTTCTACACCCGGTATTGTTCTCGGAGAAATGCCATCCTCAGTATCAGAATAACGTTTGTATTCACTATTTATATCCTTGCTTCTGGTTATTAATTCCCCTCTGTTTACTGTGATATTTTTATAATCAAACCTGTCGTATGTAAAATGGTTTTCGGATAAATATTTATCCAGCATTATAATGACAGGAATCTGATATCTATCGGCAAGATTGAATGCTTTACCTGTAAGGTAAAAACATTCTTCAGGGTCTCCTGGCGCCATTATCACCCTTAAAAACTCTCCGTGTGATGCATGGCTCGCAAATAACAAATCTCCCTGTTCGGTCCATGTGGGCAACCCTGTAGCAGGAGCCGGTCTCTGGCATAATACAACGACAATAGGGGTTTCGGTCATAGCGGCACTGCCTATCCCTTCATTCATTAAAGAAAATCCTCCTCCTGATGTTGCTGCCATTGCTCTTGCACCTGCATAAGAGGCACCCAGCACCATATTAATTACCGCTATCTCATCTTCAGCATGCTTGGTTACGATATTAAAATCATTTTCTACTGAAGCAAACGAATGCAGTATTGAAGAAGAAGGAGTCATAGGATAAGCTGCATAAAACTTACAGCCGGCTCTAACCGCTCCTAAAAAAACTGCATCATTGCCGGTTACCAGAATTCTATTTACCGGTTTTACTATTTCAAGCTCATAAGCATTTATTTTTAATTTCTCTTTTATATATTTATAGCCAAGTTCAGATGACTTAATATTCAGGTTCACAATTTCTGATTCTTTTCCGCTAAAGACGCCCTTTATTGCATCTTTTAGTATTTCCATATCATAATTTAAGAGAGCGATTGATACTCCCAGAGAAACATTATTTTTCATAATACCGGGAGCTCCCAATTCCGAAATTATTTTAGAAAAAGGTACCATAACATAATTAATATCTTTCCTGTCTTTTTTAAAATCGGTAATGTCAAAGCTGTTTTCGTCATAAACGATATATCCGCCGTATGATACCTCTTCCTGGTGAAGTTTTACGGTTTCTTCATCCAGCGCAATCAATATATTAATATTTTTATTAATAGAAAAAATCTCAGAAGAACTTACCCTCACAGTATAAGTATTGTGACCGCCTCTAATCAGGGATGGGTATTCATTGCTGTCAATGACAAAATATCCTTTTTTGGCAAACACCTTTGAAAAAATCAGTCCGGTAGATACTATTCCAAAACCGGCTTCCCCTCCGATTTTCCAACTTATATTTGAAACCTTCATTTAACTTTTTTCCTTCTATATTAATTCCTTCAATATAATAATATTACCCAGCTAATTTATTTGCAACTTTTTAAAGGTCCTCTTTTTTAGCTTTTTATTTTATTTTCTATAAAAAGGGGTGGTTACCCGGGCTAATAATTTCGCAGCTTGTGAAAGCCGATGAATACGGATTGAAAAAATTACGGCAATAATTGTATTAAATCTTTCTTGCCCGGTTTAGGTCTCCCTGTTTACCGCAGTGATAACCTTTTTAACCTCAAAGAATTGGCAACTACCGAAATACTGCTAAAAGACATTGCAGCCGCGGCATATATTGGACTTATCAGTATACCGAAAAAAGGATAAAGAATGCCTGCTGCAACCGGAATCAGTATTATATTGTAGAAAAATGCCCAGAAAAGATTCTGCTTTATTATTTTTATTGTCTTTCTGGATAGCATTATTGCCATCAGTACACCCTGTAAATCTCCTTTAATTAGAATAATTTTACCGGATTCTACTGCAACATCCGTTCCGGTCCCAATAGCTATCCCAATGTCTGATTGAGCCAGCGCAGGAGCATCATTTATGCCATCTCCGACCATCGCTACAATTTTACCTTTTTTCTGCAGTTTCTTAATCTCCTCTGCTTTTTGTCCTGGTAAAACTTCTGAAATTATAGAATCAATCCCTGCTTCCTTCCCTATAGAAAGAGCTGTATTCCTGTTGTCGCCGGTAATCATTACTACCTCCAGACCGAGCTTCTTTAATCCTGACGTAACTATTGCTGCATCGCTTTTTAAACTGTCAGCAACAGCTATAATACCGGCCACATTATTATTTATGGCAATAAATACGGGGGACAATCCTCTCTTTGAGATCTCCTGCCCTTTCCTCTCCATGTTATCCAGCTGGATATTATTTTCTTTCATCAGCTTAATATTACCCTTAATGATCTCTTTTCCATCTACAACTGCCTTTATTCCCCTGCCGGCTATGGCTTTAAACTCCTGCGGCTCCCTTAATTCCAGACCGGTATCCCTTGCCTTATTTACCATTGCCTTCCCTATAGGATGTTCGGAGTATAGTTCCGAACTTGCTGCAATACTTAACAAATCTTTTTCTGTACCTGTAAAATTACTTTTCTTTATTATTATTTCCCTTACTTCAGGCTTACCCCTGGTAAGTGTGCCTGTTTTATCGAATATAACAGTATCCAGCTTATGAGCGATTTCCAGGCTGGAAGCATCTTTTATTAATATCCCATTTTCTGCACCCCTGCCGGTACCAACGAGTATGGCAGTCGGTGTGGCAAGCCCTAAAGCACATGGACATGCTATTATAAGAACAGATACAAAATTAATAAGTGCCAGGGTAATAGAAGGCCTGGGTCCCCAGATGAACCATATTATAAAAGTCAACATTGCCACTATTATAACTGCAGGCACAAAATAACCTGCGACTTTATCTGCCAGTTTTTGGATAGGAGCTTTTGAAGCCTGCGCTTCCTCAACCATTTTTATAATCTGATTTAAAAAAGTATCTTTTCCCACACGCGTAGCTTTAAATTTTAAAAAACCTGTTAGGTTTATAGTAGAACCTATTATTTCATTCCCGGGTTCTTTATCAACCGGTATGGATTCCCCCGTAACCATCGATTCGTCCACAGTAGAAGCACCTTCCATTATTACCCCGTCTACCGGTATTTTTTCTCCCGGTTTAACCAGCACCATATCATCAACTACTACATCATCTACATCAATTTCTTCTTCTTTTCCATTTCTTATTACAGTTGCCCTCGGTGTTTTTAGTTTTAAGAGTTTTCTAATTGCATTTGAAGCGCTGCTTTTAGATCTTGCTTCAAAAAATCTTCCCAGAAGTACTAGAACGATAATCATTGCTGCCGTGTCAAAATATATATGCGGTTCAATTCCTGTTCTTATGAAATAATCAAGAAAAAAGGTTACAGCTGAACTGTAAATAAAAGCAGACAGAGTTCCTATAGCAACTAAAGTATTCATATCTGCCATCCGGTATTTAAAAACAGAAACCAATCCCTTATAGAATTGGGAACCCACCCATATCTGAACGGGACAGGTTAAAATAAAGATAATAATATATCTTATCTTTATTGAAAGTGAGGAAAATCCGGGGATTATATTCATGGAAAACAAAAATATAAAAACTGTAAGAAAAGCTCCTACTAATAGCTTTTGCAGAAGTCTTTTTTGATTCTTCTTTTCTATTAATTCTTTTTTTTCTTCTAAGGTAAGCTTTCTATCCTGGTCCATTTTTTAATCTGTTTGAAAATAAATAAAACTTATCTAAGTAATAAGCTCGTAACCGATACTTTTAATTATTTTCTCTATCTTATTTAAATCCAGCTTATCGTTGTCATACTCGATTGTTAATTTCTCTGATGCAAAATTGACATTTGCCTCAATTACCCCATCAGTCTCATTAAGAACAGTTTCTATTTTTCTCACGCATGATGCGCAACTCATTCCCAGGACCGGATAAGTTTCTTTAACTTTTGCCATTTTTTATCCTTTTTAAAAAAATTGTTTATAATCGTAAAGATTATATCTTCAGGCACACAGAGGCTTAAAAAATTATTTAAGACAGGATTATTACAGGATAAAGCTATCGAGTTATTTCGCTATATCTTTTTGTTCATTTATTACTTTTTGTATGAATTCTATTTCTCTTTCCGTAAGGTCTTTTAACTTTTTATAACCGGATACAACACTATTAACTATCTCGTTATATTTATCTTTGGTCATATTCTTTACCATGCCTGCCTTCTCTTCAACTTTATTAACCGCTTCTTTGGCTATCCTTCTTATATCGCTTCTTAATTCTTCACCTGTTTTAGTGGTTAATAATAGTGCTGTAACTGCCCCGGCCATAAACCCGAGGGTAAACCCGATAAAAGCACCTTTTACGATTCCCGCTACATTGTTATCACTCATACGTCCTCCAAAGTTTAAATTAAAACTTATATAACATTAACATTCTCTTTATATTATACATATTATAGAGATTTTTTTTAATATATTTTAAATAAATAAATTTTAGCAATTATTTAACTTTAGCTTTTTTATGGCTTTTCCCCGTCTAATTTACCTGATTTTTTTATTCTATTTAATATCAAGTTTCCCAGAAAAGTATACCTTATACTAATTGCTCCCTGCGGGCACATTTCACTGCAGCAGAAACATCTGATGCAGCTTTTATGATCAAACTTTATTTTATTATTACTAAGTGAAACAGAATCCTGCGGACAGATTTTGCAGCAGGTCATGCATAAATTACACTTATCATAATCCACATACATATAAGGATTCAATAAATTTCTAATTAACGGAATGATGTGGGTATTTATAAATTTATTTGTTGTAAGTTTTTTCCGGTCAATATTTTTAGGAAGCTTAAAGTCATGAATTATCACACCGGATAGTTTTTCTCCCAGAATTTCTATATTGTCATCACTGTACGATTTTACCCCCCAATTTTCTAAAACTTTTAGCATGGGATTTAAATCACCGTTGATGTTCATAATCTTACTCATGATAATGTCCAGTGAAACAGGGTCCCTGCTCGCAAGCACAAGCCCTATTTCTCTCACTGTACCGCTCCTGCCAGGGCCCTCCTCTTCGATACCCGTAATCCCGTCCATAATACTCAGTGCAGGTTTTATAAAAAAAACTATATCCAGAAGCATTCCCATAAATTTTTCAAAATCATCAAACCTGAGGTGGTATCCGGTTTTGGTAAATCCCGGGATTATGCCGAACATATTTTTTACCGCTCCGCTAAAAACTACCAGGTCGTGAGTTTTAAATTTCGGAAGATTAATTATAACATCAGCTTCGATAACCGGTTTTATAACTTCCAATCTCTTTAAAACACGGCCTTTTTCATTAGATAAATACTCATATTCAGGAGAATAATTCAACCTGCATCCTGTTTTCTCCGCAACATCCATAATACCGGTTGCCTTATATACTTTTTTCATGCCATTCTTATCATAATTAATAGCAGGACCAAAACTATCGGCAATCATAATATTCTTGCTTGAGCCGGTAATATCAATAATATTTTCAATCACGGCCTCTACAAATAAAGGGTGTGTTGTTATTGCCCTGGCAGGTTCTACCGGTAAAAGTAAATTAGGCTTTATTAAAATTTTACTGTGAGGATTTAAAAATTCCTGAAAACCACCCAGAAGACCAACACATTTTTTTATAGCTTCTGCCAGGTTTTTCTTATCATAGCTTGCGCACTTTACAATACTGACTCCATTGATTTCTTCAGTCATTCTTTTTCTCTAAATATTTACTCCGGTATAATGTTTTTAACGCAATATAAGTAATCCACTTGCTGGGTTTGTTTTTTTTCTCTATATCCACAAGCATTCTTCCGTTAAGAGAATATTCCATTTTCCATGTTCCGTCCGGCATTCTTTTGGATAAGATATAATCAAGTGCTTTTTTTACGTTACGGCTTTTTTTAGTGCAGCCGGCGTCAACAACTGCTGTGATTAATTCTAAAATATCACTGTTATAACTTTTCGGATAGCCAAACATAAACCAGTGACTGCTTCTTTTATTTTTCCTTGGATAACTGGCTTCCACAATATCGTATTTTACTAAAAAATCTAAAGCTTTCTTTTTTGTTAATTCTGTTTTTTCATCGAGATATTTTTTTGGTATTAAATTATATGCTTTTAGGATTTTTACCGCACCCCAGGGGCATCTCAGGTTCTGCCTGTGTTTACATCTAAAAGATTCTCTGTACACCAGTTCATTTATGAAATTAATAGCTCTTTTTGTAAAACTACGATCAGCAT
The DNA here is from genome assembly GCA_964424685.1 of uncultured Actinomycetota bacterium. GTDB lineage: Bacteria > Actinomycetota > Humimicrobiia > Humimicrobiales > Humimicrobiaceae > JAQVEM01. Next base: position 28,501 of record CAYRJH010000007.1, read on the forward strand.
AATCAAGCCTGAGCAGCATTTCCAGTGAGATCCCCTGCATGCAGAATAATGCTCCCGAATGCCCCGAATCTGACGGAAAAGAGCCGTCAGGTTTTTGAATATGTCCCACAACCAGTTCTACGGCTTTATTAATACCTTCAATCTTTTTTGTTATTCCCAGTGTCGATAAAAAATAAAGCTGCCAGTAGGTATTCTTATACAATGGGCTGAATGAATAAGTGCCAGTACCCCACCAGCCTTCTTTATCCTGTAGATTGAGTATGGAAGATACCTCTCTAGAATTAGCGATACTGTCAATTATATGGGGGGATTTTTTCTTATCTATTTTTTTATTTAAAATATTTTTATATGTTAAATACTTTATATAAGGGTCATTATCTTCAGACAACCACTTAATTGTAGATTCCATAAAAGAATTCATAAAGAAATTTTTTTAAAAAAAGAAATAATAATTTTAAGAAGTATCGGCCGCACCAACAATTAACTTAATCAATCTGACCATAGTTTCTATCCCTGTCCCTATTATAATCAATACCAGAACTGCGATAACAATAGGATTTAAGATTCCGGTAAGATCTTTAGGGAATACTGTAAAATCAAACGGGAATATAGTAAGTAATGAGATAACAGCTGCCAGTCCGAACAAATTAAGGATAATACGAATCAGTTGCCGGAAAAACTTGCCGTCATAAATAATCAACAGAATATTTCCTATAATAGAAGCAGCCAGCGCAACCGATATTATGGGGAGCCACAGGCTAAAATCATCAGTCAGTAAAGAATGCCTGCTCCATTGTCCGCCGTCGTAATTATAATAAGCTATATATGAGTGGTAAAAATTTAAAAATACAAGAAATATAATACTCCATGCTATGGCAAAACTGTAACCGGTTATCCTGCCGCCTCTTGTTTCTTTGAAATAACGATCTACTTTTTTTCCTGCATCTTCCATTTTTTCCCCAATCTCTTTTCCTGCCTTTTCCATCTTTTTCCCAATCTCTTCTCCTGCTTTTCCGGTCTTTTCTCCAAACTTTTTCATTTTTTCATCTAATTTTTTTTCCCATTCATATTCCTTCCGGTCTATATCTTCTTCATTGTCTCCATCCCCGATGTCTTCCTTCCTATCACCTTTATCTTTATCACTTTTAAAATAACCGGATACGCTATCTCCAAAATCATGCGCAGCTTCCTTAAAATCTTTAAACTTTTCTTTGACGCTTTCATCCCTAAATCTTTTCCCGAACTCTTTTGCGGAATCTTCGGCACTCTTTGCAAATTCCTTTGCTTTATTTTTTAATGCAGGATCATTAAAAATTTTACTGATAACCTCCCCAAACTCTTTTACCATATCACCAAAACTTTCTACTGGACTTCTATCCTTATTCCCGTTATTCATTTAATCCTCCTGGGTATTTTAAATATTGAATTTTATTTTAATTCTTTAGCGAATCTACCTGACTATTATATTATATGTTATAAACCGCAAATTTTAAAAAAATATTTTCAAAAAAAATAATTGGAGTTA
>CAYRJH010000008.1:0-3470 GCA_964424685.1 uncultured Actinomycetota bacterium
TCATGTATTTTTAACTCTTCGACTGATTTTATTTCAGGAATCTCTTTTAAAATATTTGTGACCCTTTCCGTAATTTCTCTGGGGATATAATCCAATAAATTTCTTAATACTTTAATTAATAACTTTAACCCAAATGTTAAAACGATCAGGGATATTAAGATGGATGCAATAGGATCTGCAATCAGAAAACCGGCATTAGCAAAAAATAATCCCATAAGTACTATGGCAGAGCTAAAGATATCTCCTGTATAATTTAAAAACTCTGCCTTTAATGCATTTGAATTATATTTTTTTGCAATCTTCCCGATATAATAAACCCTTATTATATTTACTATTATGGAAACTATTAATATTAAAAATACATACAGGTTTAAATTTAAAACAAAACCCCCAAACATAATTCTCTGCACAGATTTATATATGATGTAAAAGCATAGTAAGGATATTATTATAATTTCAATAAAAGCGGACAGATTTTCATATTTTCCATGTCCATAGGTATGGTCATCATCAGCAGGTTTTATTGAAATTCTTACTGCCAGATATGCTATAAGAACAGTAACAAGGTCAAGCCCGTTGTTTAATGCTTCTGAAAAAACACTGATGCTATTTGTATAATAGGCAACTGCAACCTTTAATATAACAAGAAAAATCGATACTAACAGTGAGTAAAAAGTGATTCTTCTTTTATCCAATCCTTCTGAATGTATAGAAAGCTCTTTTTTCATAGAAATAAAGATAAGTGTTTTATAACAGTATTTTATTTAATTATTGCCCTGCATTATTTTAACTTGATTAATTTTATTATAAAATAACTCTATTTGTAAGTTAAAATACTAAAATATTTATTATTCTGTCATATTAAAGTCAGGGATTCATGAAAAAAATAAATATCTGGATACTTGAGAAAAAAACTGATTTTAATTCTTATACCAGCAATAGATTTAATCAGATTGCCCGCAAGATGAATATAAGACTAAAACTGATCTCACCTGAAGAAATTGATTTAATTGTTACCAGAGAAGATAAAAAAAGTATTATATATAAAGGGGATATTATAGAATTACCCGATTGTGTTATTCCGAGGATCGGGACTATTACGTATTATTCACTTGCAATTATAAGGCAGCTTGAAAGGCTTGGAGTATTTGTATTAAATTCAAGCCAGAGTATGGAAACCTCAAAAGATAAACTATCGACCCTTCAGATGCTTTCAACAAATAATATTCCCATACCAAAAACTATGCTTGCTAAATTTCCATTCAATATTACACTGGTAGAAAAAGAATTTTCATACCCTATTATAGTCAAAACAGTTGTAGGTTCCAGGGGCAGGGGTGTATTTCTTGTAGAAAATAGAAACAAATTAAACGATCTTGTAAACCTGCTGGAAATTTCAAAGGATCCAAAAACCAATTTAATTCTGCAGGAATTTATTAGTACAAGCAGCGGAAAAGATATAAGAGTAATCATTATTGGAGGAAGAGCAATAGGTGCCATGCTGAGGCAGGCTGTAAACGGTAATTTTAAAGCGAATTACTCAGCCGGCGGTATGGTAGAATCTTATGTAATAAATCCCACAATTGAATGGCTTGCAGTTGAATCGGCAAAAATTGTGGGTCTTGATATAGCAGGTGTTGATATTTTATTTGATGAGGATAGCTACAAAGTCTGTGAAGTAAATTCATACCCGGGCTTTGAAGGTTTTGAAAAAGCGACAAATATAAACATACCAGGGGAAATTTTTAAATATATACTGGTACGTCTTGGAAAAAGTATTAATAAAAAACATTAATTTAATCAGTATTTATATCTTCAAGATCAAGATCTGTTATTTTATATATAAATTCCTGCTCTGTTAAGGGAATCTCATTTCCATCCCATGAATATAAAAAACCGTCATAATAATAACTTGCCCAGTCCATTGTTTTGTTTTTATATAAATAACCCGAACCTTTTTCTGTCGCAATATTTATATAGTAATTTTGTGACATAAACTCATTCTCAAGTGTAATATCAATTGGTATCCATCCGTAATCCGGCAATTTAATCTCAACCCATGCATGCCCCATATCTATTTCTTTTCCTTTTTCATGCAGTATTGTATATACGGGGATCCCGGTTACAAGTCTTGAAGGTATACCTGCTGATCTTAAAAGTGCGGTATAAAGAATAGCGTAATCAACACAAACTCCCTTCCCTCTTCTTATTATCTCGGAAGCATAAAGGAATTCATATTTTTTATCTTCAGCCCGCGGAAAATCGTATCGTAACTTTCTAATTACAAAATTATAAAGAATTTTTGCTATTTCAACTGGATTGGTTTCATTTCCGATCAATGACTTGGTTATTCTTTTTATTTCAGGATTATCGGAATCTATAAATAAATCATCGGAAGTGTATTTTTTAAAGTCTTTACTGTCTTTATTGTAGTCTGAATAATCTAAATCGCTTTTTCCTGCATTTAGATATTTAAATTCATAAGAAGTAACATCTATTAATGCCGATGCGGTTAACTTTTCATTTGCTTTTAAATTACCTGCAAATTCAAAATGAATAAGTGAATTCCAATTATTATCAAGCATTTCACTGGTTTCCTGGATATTCGGGATATAATTATTTATTACCTGGTATGGATAGTATGTTTGTGGGATTAACATATAACATTCGATATCTCTTAAAATTGTTTCGCTTTTATTTATTAAATTATACTCTATCTCAATTTGAAATTTATGAGTATAAAGAGGTGCAACTGGGAGATCTGTTTCAATAACTTTTATAGTTTCCACCGCCTCGCTGATTTCAGATTCATCGGAAACGGCAAGTTTGACTACATATTCGCCCGGTTCATCAAAATAATACAGGGATGATTCTTCATTTGAATATTCATTACCGTTAATTATCCATTTATAGCCTAATTCGTCCCAATCGGGATCATAAGTTTTTTTTGCACTCATATACACAGGATTTTTTATCTGGTAATTTTCTCCTTCAAGTTTGTCCCCGGTAACTTCAATGAGTGCTATTGGGGGTGAATTTTTACCCTGTTCATAATCAATATAATACTCCCCGGCTTCTGAGGATTGACCGGATAATTCTATAATGAGCATGCCTTCAAACCCGTCTGCAATATAACCATAATTGCCTTTTATAGTTATATCATATGAGACCCCGCCGGTATTTAATATATCAGCAACAATCGGTTTACTTTTATCTTTAACATCTATAGCATGTATTCCGCCGGATAGGTTTGATATATAAATAAAATCACCTGCAGAATCCATTTCCCATGCGCTGCCTGGAATTCCACAATCTCCAAGAATTTTTATATTAGAAGGGTCTTCTATATTTAATACCTGAAACATACTGCTTGTATATTCTTTATTTTTTATATCAAAATCCCAGCTGGCAATATATGCATAAACCCCAAGCACGTATAAGCTCTGGGAACCTGAATTGATTTTACAGGA
>CAYRJH010000008.1:3570-9483 GCA_964424685.1 uncultured Actinomycetota bacterium
TCCATTCTGTGTATGAAATATAGGCATAATTATCTTTTACGATTACGATATTTGCAGAATCTAAATCGATGCATTTTCCGACGATTTCAGGCTCATTCTTATCTTTTATATTAATTATATAGAGGATACCCAGATCACCCGTGAGATAGGCATAATTTCCGCTTATATCAATATCTATGGCCTGTCCCGGTACTGGAAGAGCGCTCAGGAGAGTTGAATCAGGAATTCCTGAAAATTCACCGTTATCTATTAGATCTTTTTTTTCTTCTTCTTCTTCAATATTATCGTTAGTACGGGAAATTCTAAAATCACAGGAAGTGAGAATTAAAGATATAATCACAAATATTATTATTAAGGCAATTATTTTTTTGAATTTTATTATCATAATTATTTTTTTCTAGTTCAGGATGATTTAGTACTCTCATCGAAGTCTTTTAGTGGAGGCAGGTCTTTTAAACTATCTATACCCAGGATTTCTAAAAATGTATCGGCTACCTTATATGTCATAGGGCTCCCCGGCTCTTTAAGCTTTCCTGCTTCTTTTATCAATCCTTTGTCCATGAGAGTCAATATTACACTATCAGCTCTGACTCCCCGTATTTCAGCGATTTGTGTTCTCGTGACCGGCTGTTTATAAGAAATAACGGCAAGAGTTTCAAGTGCTGCCTGGGAAAGATATGTGCGTATATTTGATTTAATAAACTGTGTAAGGATTTCACTTAATAAAGGATTGGAATAAAGCCTGAATCCCCCTGCTTCTCTTTTGATAATAAATCCTCTGTTCGCATTTATATATTCTTTTTCCAGCAATTCAATTATTTCACATACTTTTTTTTCTGTTATTTCAAGCGCAGAAGAGATCTCCCTGGCTTTTACTATTCCTTCAGAGACAAACAGGATGCCTTCGACACAGGTTTTTAGCCATTCTTCACTTTTATACCATTCCATAATTTTATCTTTTTTAATGTCTGCCATTTTTTATATATATAATTTGAACATGTATTTTTTTTAATTACTATTTTATTCTTTTTATTACAATACTTCCAAAATATTCAAACTGCATAATATCAATTACGCCTTTTTTGTAAAGCTCCAGAATTGATAAAAAACTTATTATCTTATCAATGACCTCGTTATATTTAGATGTGATTTCTTTAAACGTAATATTTTCTTTAGTGCTTAATATTTTCTTTATCCTATCCATTTCATCAAATATATTTATATTTATTCTGTGATTATATAATCTTTCAAGGTTTAATTTTTCCTCCCTGTATTTTAAGAGCCTTGAAGCAGTATTTATCAGTTCTTCCATATTTAAATCTTTTGTAAAATCAGGCAATAATTTTAAAAATCCTTTTTCTATGGGAGCTTCTCTTATATAATACAAAGACTCCTTCTCGTAAAGATCTCTAAAATAATTAGATACTTTCTTAAATATCTTATATTCTTTTTCTCTTCTTTTTAAAATATCGGCGGTATCCAGGTCATTTTCTTCATCTCCGGTGGCTATTCTTTTAGAAGGAATAAGCGATCTTGATTTTATTTCCAGCAATATAGAAGCAATATATATGAACCCCGATAAGGTATCTATTAATAGATACCTGTTATTCCTGGCATAATCTATAAAATCTTTTATTATCGTACTTAAACTGATTTCATAGATATCTTCCTTTTTTTTCTGTACCAGCTCCAGGAGAAGATATATGGGCCCCTTGAAGTTATTGTATTCTATTAAATATTCTTTATCTTCTGCGTAACTTTCCAATCTAATCTACGCCCATCTTTTTTCTTACATCAGATATTGTCTTATCGGCAATTTTTCCTACAGCAATCTTGCCTTTTTCAAGTATTTCATATATGTAATTTAAATTTTTATTGATTTCATTTCTTTTTTCACGGAATTTTTCAAGGGATTTATATATTATTCCCGAAATTTCCTTCTTACAGTCTGTACAGCCTATCTCCCCTCTCTTGCATCTGTTCTCTATTTCACCTAATTCGCTGCCCATATACATTTTATAAAAACTGAATACGTTGCAGACTTCAGGATGCCCCGGATCTTTAAGATGCACCCTTTTAGGATCAGTTATCATCATATTGATTTTATTTCTAATATCTGCAAGATCATCTGATAAAAATATTGCATTACCGTAGCTTTTGGACATTTTTCTTCCATCTGTTCCGGGGACTCTGGCAGCCTTTGAGAGCATTTCTTTTGGTTCAGTAAAATATTTTCCATAGAGATAATTAAATCTCCGCGCAATTTCTCTTGTAATTTCAAGATGAGGCAGCTGGTCTTCTCCGACGGGAATAATGTCAGAATTGACTATAAGAATATCAGCAGCCATAAGAACAGGGTAAGATAAGAAGCCAAGTGTTGATAAGTCTTTGGACTTAAGCTCGCTTATCTGCTCTTTATAGGTAGGACATCGCTCAAGCCAGGGTAAAGGAGTAATCATAGAAAGATAAAGAGTAAGTTCCGATATCTGCGGTATATCCGACTGCCTGTATAGATGAGTCTGGTCCGGATCGATTCCCAGAGCTACCAGATCTATCGCACATTCAATTAAATCGGATTTTATATTTTTTGGGTTCTGGTATTCAGTTGATAAAGCGTGCCAGTCAACCAGAAAGAAAAAATTCTCATAATCTTTCTGATATTTAATCATATTACCGATGTTTCCATGCAAATGGCCCAGATGCAATTTGCCGGTCGGCCTGAATCCGGTAAGCATTTTCTTTTTCATATATATGCTCCTGTCTCCTATCAGCTTATAAAATTAAATATTGCCACCAGATACATATGTTATAAATAAAATTAAATACAGGCGATATAACAGCCCAGAAAAAACTTCCGCCGAGGTATATCAATACGAAAATTAAAATAAAGCCAAATCTTCCAAAACTTAAATATTTATGCATTGCTTCGTCAGGTAAAAAAGATGCAACTATCTTCGAACCGTCAAGCGGCGGTATTGGTATGAAATTAAAAATTGCCAGGAAGACATTTATGTATATGGCATTTTGAAAAATTGATCTTACAAGCTCAAAAGATCTATAGCCGAGCGTAGCTGTATTTAGCGCTAAGTTTGTAGATCTATAAAAAATATAGAAGAAAAGTCCATAGACAAGACCAACGGCAAAAGCAAAAATTAGATTTGTTACAGGACCGGCCAGCGAGGTGTAGCGCAGTCCCCTGCGGTAATTCCTGAAATAGCTGGGATTTATAGGAACAGGTTTGGCATAGCCGAATATAATACCTGAATTAAATAATATCAAAAGCGCGGGCAGTATAATGCTCCCGAATAAATCTATGTGGGCTACAGGATTCAGGGTAAGCCGCCCCATATTTTTAGCCGTGGGGTCGCCGTTCCTGTAAGCTATATATCCGTGGGCATACTCATGCAGAATGACACCCATAACTAAACCGGGAGCCCATGTGACTAATTGCCTTAAGAAATCTATCATTTGCTGCCCCAGATCCGCCATATGATCCTTTCTCTAATTTTATGACTTTATACCATACCAAAATATATTAAATTTGCAAATAATCTTGTTACTTCTGTGTCAGGGAAAATCCCAGAGTCATATCCTAGAAATCATACTTTACAGATTAACTGTTTAAATTTACATACAGTCAGGCACTATATTTTTCCCTCGGATGATATTTAAAATATATTTCCTTTATATATTCTTTATCAAGAGTGGTATATATTTCTGTTGTAGAAATATCACTGTGCCCAAGCAGTTCCTGGACTATTCTCAGGTCTGCGCCTCTCTGCAGCATGTGTGTTGCAAAACTGTGCCTGAAAATATGAGGATATAGATTTTTTTTTAAGCCCACTCTTGCGGCATATTTTTTTAATATTTTCCAGAAACCCTGGCGTGTCATTTTTTTACCGCTCCTGTTTATAAAAACATAATCTGTCCTGTATTCCTTTTTAATTTCACTTCTGCTGTGTTTTAAATATTTTTCTAAAAATCTAATGCTTTTCTTGCCTATGGGTACTATTCTTTCCTTATTTCCCTTACCCTTAAATCTTAATAACTCTTCTTCAAAATCAATACTCTGCATTTTTAAATTTACAATTTCGCTTACCCTGAGACCGCAGGAATATAATATTTCAAACATAGCCCTATCCCTTATCTCCAATCTCCTGGAAACCGGAATGCTCTCAAGAAATTTCTCAACCTCTTCAATTTTTAAAATTTCCGGTATTTTTCTTAATCTTAAGGGATTATTTATCTGGGCCCAGAAATTTTTTTTACAGACACCTTCTATCATTAAAAACTTATAAAAACTCCTTAGTGTTGATAATATTCTTGAAATAGACGATTCTGACTGGCTTTTATATAAGCTCTGCAAAAAATCCAGGACCTCTTCTTTTGAAAGTTCGCAATAACTCTTGATTTTGTTATTATCTAAGAATAATATGAATTTTTTAAGGTCTCTCTGGTAAGATTCGAGGGTATTGGGAAGCATTAATTTTTCAAATTTTAGATAGTCCTTATACTTTAAGACATAATCATTAAAATTTTTACTATTTGTTTTTTTCATAAATCCTGCTGTTTTTTACTAAATAATCATAAGCCAGCAATATCCCTATGATTGTTTTTGCGTCTTTTATTTTACCGCTCTTTATATAAGATAGGGCATCTTCCATTTTTAATTCAACTATCTGTAAGAATTCATCTTCTTCCGGGCTATTTTCTTTTTTAATAAAACCTATGGCAAGATACAGGTGCATTATTTCATCACAGAAACCCGGCGATGAGTAGAAGGATATCAAATGTATAAGTTTTCCGCCGACTGCGCCGATTTCTTCTTTTAATTCCCTTATGGCGCAATCATGAGGAATTTCATTTTTGTCTAACTTGCCTGCCGGTATTTCAAATAAAACTTTTTTTATTGGATACCTGAATTGCTTTATAACAAATATATTTCCTTTTTTATTGACAGGAACTATGCTTACAGCCCCGGGATGAGAAACTTTTTCTCTTGTGGCAATTTTACCGCTGGGAAGTTTTACTTTATCAAGGTAAAGTTTTATTATTTCACCTTTAAAAATCTCTTTTGAGTTTATTTTTATTTCGTTTAATTTTTTACTGGATTTAAAATCCATATCTTTTTTCCTATTTAATTATAAACATGCATAATTCAATAATTAAGTTTGATAATTTGATTAACTGGTCAACTTTAACAAATTCATTACTTGTATGTATATTTTCCATTCCGCTGCTTAAATTAATCGATACCTTTCCTTTTGAGTTAAATATATTAATATCACTGCCCCCGCCTGTAGATATTACCTTAGATTTCAAATTTAACCTTTTCAATGCATATCTTGCAGCCCGGACAGGTACCTCATCTCCAGATATCTCAAATCCATCATATTCCCTTATGATTTTATAATCCAGGCCTGCATTGATTTTTTTGGCGCCTTTCTTTAAACTTGCAACCATATCGGCGGTAATACTATCAAGCTTTGATAATTCCAGGCTCCTGGCTTCAATTTCCACTTTTGTATTCTCCGGAATAATATTTGTTGCTGTCCCGCCTTCTATCTTTCCAACGTTGCAGGTAGTCTCTTTATCGATCCTTCCCAGTTTCATGCCGCATATGGCTATAGAAGCAGCCTGGATGGCATTGATTCCTTTTTCAGGCTCTATTCCCGCATGAGCGGATTTTCCCCTGAAATGGGCGTATATTGAATTCTGATAGGGGGCTTTGTTTATTATTGTTCCTATATCACCATCGCCGTCAAAGGCATACCCGTACTTTGCTTTGATTGATTTAATATTCATATACTTTGATCCAAGCAGGCCGATTTCTTCTGAAATAGTAAGCAGGATATAGATATCTCCAGTGGCAAGTTTCTTTTCTTTTATTATTTTTATTGCTTCTATTATTGC
>CAYRJH010000008.1:9583-15167 GCA_964424685.1 uncultured Actinomycetota bacterium
GGCATACATAATCAACAATTTCCCTTTCATTTTTTGAAGGGCTTTTTATTTTTAATAATTCTATAAAATTTTTTAAGAGTCTTTCTTTGTTAACCATAAAATTTCACTAGCTTAATTTATTTTTATTTTTAATGAGATTTGTTTTCGTACCCATATTATCTCTATTATGTATTATATTTATTATAGCTATCAGGGATTTTTTAAATAATTATTTCTTCTTTTTTTTCACGTCTTTTTAATAATTTAGAAATAACGGCAAAAATAAGACCAATAAATAAAAATATAACCGATATTACAGCAGAACCAGTCACAAGTCTAATAAAGAAATCATAAAAAAATCCAAATGGGAAAATAGAGATTATAAGAGAATCTCCTGTAAAAGTGTAATTTCCCTGAGGGAAAAATAATATATGGAAATTTTCAAATAAAACAGGAAAATTCCTGCCCAGGAAATAAAGCACTATAATAAAAACTATAATTAATGCGGGTGTTATTATAAAAATCATGCTGAGATTTTTGATAAAATTTTTAATATTTCTTTCTGCCAGCAGCAGTATAATAATAAAAAACAGGGATACACTTATAAAATATATAATAAGTACTTTTGTCAGCAGGGTCCTTACATCGTAAAGATGGCTTATCTCATCCGGCTGGAACAATCGCAGGGCACTTATGCTTTCATTTGCATATCTTGCCTGAAGAGCCGGGTCATTTAAATTTAAGTTAGTCCTGTATTTAAAAAAATCAACTATCTTTCCCGAAATATTTAAGACATCATCCTTATTCAGAACAGAAAATACTCCATGGCGTTCCTGTAAGATCTCATAATAATCCAGATTAAAAGAATAAAATGCAATAGGAGCAAACAAAATAATTATAACAAGTAAAAGTGAATTTATTAAAATAAACAATTTTCTGACTCTGCGGCTTTTAATAATCATTTTACTTTTTTTATTTTGTTTGAGTATTTTATTGAGGCTCCTATAAAATCTTTAAATAAAGGATGAGGCCTGTCAGGCCTTGATTTGAATTCGGGATGGAATTGAACGGCAACAAACCATGGATGATCTTTTATTTCAACGATTTCTGCTAAATTTTTATCCGGATTGATGCCTGTTACTATAAGCCCGGCTTTTTCAAGATTTTCTATATAATCATTATTTAACTCATACCTGTGCCTGTGTCTTTCATGAATAATTCTCTTTTTGTATGCTCTGTAAGCATTTGAACCTGCCTTCAATATGCATTTATAACTTCCAAGTCTCATGGTACCACCAGTGTTCTCCAGATTTTTCTGGTCATGCATAATATCAATTACGGGATTTCTGGTATCAGGATCAAACTCGGTACTGTTTGCGTCTTTAAGACCCATAACATTTCTCGTAAACTCAATTACCGCACACTGCATTCCAAGACATATTCCAAGAAAAGGTATCTTTTTTTCTCTGGCGCATTTTATAGCCTTGATTTTTCCATTTATACCCCTTAATCCGAAACCGTATGGGACAAGTATCCCGTCTACACCGGTTAAAATGCTGTCTTCCGGGCAGTTTCTTTCCAATGATTCGGAATTTATCCACGTTAGAATTACATTTTTCTTAAAATAATACCCGCCATGATTTAAAGACTCTGCAATACTTATATATGCATCTTTTAGATTTGTGTATTTCCCTACTATCCCTATTTTTACGTTTCCCTCCAGATTATGTATCGTATTAATCATTTTTTTCCATTTTTCAAGGTCGGATTTTCTCAAATTTAATTTTAATTTTGCCAGAACCCTTGAATCCAATTTTTCTTTCTGAAGCAAAAGAGGAACTTCGTAAAGATGTTTGACATCAAGTGCTTCTATTGTATCTTCAACCTCTATATCGCAGAATAGACTTATTTTATTTTTTATACTATCAGATAATTTTGTCTCGCTCCTGCAGATAATAATATCCGGCTGAATTCCTATGCTTCTTAATTCCTTTACACTGTGCTGGGTCGGTTTTGATTTTAATTCTTCTGTTGTTTTTAAATATGGAATATATGTAACATGAACATAAAGAACATTTTCTTTACCAGTATCTTTTCTGAATTGTCTTATTGCTTCCAAAAAAGGCAGGCTTTCTATATCTCCTACAGTACCCCCTATTTCAGTGATGACTATATCGGTTTTCTTTCTCAGCAGTGTCTTTTTTATGCTTGCCTTTATTTCATTTGTAATATGAGGTATTACCTGAATTGTTGCTCCCGGAAATTTCCCTTTCCTCTCGTCATCAATAACATTCTTATAAATCTTCCCTGATGTAAAATTATTGTATTTTGATAAATCTTCATCAATAAATCTTTCATAATGACCGAGATCTAAATCGGTTTCTCCTCCATCATCGGTAACAAAAACTTCTCCGTGCTGCATTGGATTCATGGTCCCGGGATCAATATTTATATAAGGATCAAATTTCTGGATGGTAACGCTGTACCCTCTTGATTTTAGCAGTCTCCCGAGCGAAGCCGCGCATATACCTTTGCCCAGTGAAGACAGTACGCCTCCCGTGATAAAAATGAATTTAGTTTTCAATATTTACTTTCCTTTCCTCAAAGATTATTTTTTATTAAATTGCATTTATCCATGAGTTCTCCGGCATGCATGGCGGCTATGTCGCTGTCTCCGAATCCGCTCATCATGCGTGAAATTTCTTTAATTTTATCGCGGGAATCCAGTTTCTTTATTTTTATTTTTGTCCTGTTCTTTTCCACAAATTTATCAATAAAATATTGCGCGTCTGAAAAACAGGCTATTTGTGCAAGATGAGTAATTGCAATTACCTGGCAGTTTCTTGAAATTTTATATAATTTTTCCCCTACAACGAGCGATGCCGCTCCGCCTATGCCGGTATCTATTTCATCAAATATCATGGTCGTGATTTTATCAACAGAACTTATTACTGATTTGAGGGCAATCATAATCCTTGATATTTCTCCGCCTGAAGCGATTTTTTTAAGAGGTTTTTCGGATTCACCTGCATTAAGCGATATCAGGAATTCTATATCATCCACCCCATCTCTGGTAAATTTTATCTTTTTATTATTTATTTCTATACCGTTTTCACCTTCTGTAAATACCTGCCGGGCAGTAAAAGAGATGGACTTAAAACCAAGGTCAATCATTTCACATGTTACATTATTTTTTAAATCGGCTATTGTTTCTTTTCTTAATTCACTTAACTTTAGAGCTTTTTTAATTAAAGTTTCTCTTGCTTTATCATATTCAATTTGCTTTTTTTCAATTTCATAATCCAGATTCTCAAAGTCATTGATTTCATCTTTTAATTTTCCGGCGTACTTATTAATCAAATTTAAATCCATATTATATTTATTCTTTATTTCCGATAACTTATACAATCTTTCCTGGATACTATCCAATTTATCACTGCTAAAATCAAAATCTGCAAGATAGCTGCCAAGGTTATGGCCCAATTCTTCAATAATATTACCCAGAGATGATAAACTGCCGCTGAATTTTGTAAAATTATGGTCAATTTCTGCAAGTTCTTCTATATTTTTATCCAGGACCGCTAAATTCTCGCTGATTGAAGGAGTGCCAATATTATTGCCATCTATGATTCCCCTGGCTTCTGTGGCCAATTTATAGATCTTCTCATAGTTTTTCATCACCCTGGCCTCATTCTCCAGTAGTTCCTCTTCGTTTTCTTTAATATTTAAATTTTTGATTTCTTCATATCTGTAGCTTAAATCCTTTAGTTTTTCTTCTTTTGTTTCTTCCAATTCTTTTAATTTCATATAATCATTTTTTTGCCCGGTATAATCTTCCAGGCTTTCAATGTAATCTTTTTTTGTATCTGATATTTTTTCCTTGCCAAACCTGTCTATTATCTCAAGATGAGTTTTATTATCCAGTAAATACTGATGGTCATGCTGCCCGTGAATATCAAGGAAAAGTTCACCCAGATTTTTTAGATTGTTTACCTGGGTAAAAATCCCGTTTATAAAAGCCCTGTTCTTCCCGTTTCTGTTAACTTCCCTTGTTATTACTAAATCATCGCATTCTTCTTTGTTTTCAATTAAATTTTCTGATAATAAAAAATCTATTGCGTTAGGATTAGCCTTAAGGTCAAAATATCCCTGTACAAGCAGTTTATCTTCTCCGTCTCTTATTAAATCTACAACTGCGCGCTCACCAATAAGTAAATTTATTGCTTCGATTATAAGAGTTTTTCCGGCTCCGGTTTCACCAGTCAGGACATTTAAGCCTTTTTGGAATTTTATTCTGGCATCGTCTATTATAGCGAAGTTTCTTACCTGTAATTCTTTCAGCATATTTATTAAAAAACAAACATGTTATTTTATCTTTTATTTAAATTCTCTCAATAAATTTTTCCCTAAATATTTTAAAAAATATATCTTTACCGAATGTTATGAATTTTAATTTTGATTTTGATTTTTTTACCTTAAATACGCATTCCGACTGCAGGATGAATGGCATAGTTTTCCCATCCACGCTGACGCTGTCTTTATCGTTCCTGGAATTTATTATTATTTCTATTTTATTATCCGGGCTTATTATTATGCTTCTGTTTAATAAGGTATGGGGACATATCGGGGTGATGATTATAATTTCGCTTTTTGGCTCTACTATGGGGCCGCCTGCCGAAAGAGAATACGCGGTTGAACCTGTAGGCGTTGAAATAATCAATCCGTCAGCGGTAAATTTCTTTATTGGTATTTTATTTATTATAATCTCGAATCCTATTATTTTTCCCAGCATAGATCTCGTTATCGTAAATTCATTTAATGCCAATCCGGGAAGTTCTGTATTTTTTAACAATTTTTCATTCTTATAAAACCCACCTTCAAGAAGCATCCTTTCTTCTATTTCATATGAATTTCCAAGAATTTTATCAACGGCATCATACATATTGCAGGTTTCAACGACAGTTAAAAACCCCAGATTACCTGCATTGATCCCAAGTACCGGTATACTCTTACGAAATGAATATTTGGAAGCTCTAAGGAAAGTGCCGTCTCCCCCTACCGCTATAATGATGTCGCTTGCTCTGCTGAATTTTTCTTCAGTTACAGAAGGCAGGGAATATTTTTTAGACATTTTATCTTTATCTAAAAGAAGTATATTTATACCGCTTCCCTTTTTAATTATATAATCATAGATTTTTTTAGCGGTCTCTACGGCTTCTTTTTTTTCATTATTAGAAATTATACCAATATTTTTCATTTCTTATCATTTAAGATTGATTATAATAAAAATGTGCTTCATCAATTACATCTTTGATTATTTTATCATACTTTTGAATAGATTCAGCCTCTTTTTTATGTGATTTTATTAAAAATACCCAGAATTCAATATTGCCTTTTAATCCCTTTATTTTTGAAAAGGTAAAACCTTTTATTTCAACAGGGAATTTTTCTATAAACATGGTTATTTCTTCTAATACTTTATAATGCAGCTTTTTATTTTTTATAATCCCCCTGCTTTCAACTTCGCTTTTTTTCAGCTCAAATTGCGGTTTTATAAGGATTAATATCTTTCCTTTCCATTTTGTTAAATCTAAAATTTTATTAA
>CAYRJH010000008.1:15267-17765 GCA_964424685.1 uncultured Actinomycetota bacterium
CTTTTCTTTAATATCGGTTAGGCCTTTCTTGTAAGTAAAAAATTGGCTATTTTAACCAGCCACTCATAATCTATATTCATACTTTTGACGATAGTAATTGCTTTAATGATTTTTTCTTCAGCAATTTCATTTGATTTTGATAGACCCCACATATCGGGAAAAGTATTTTTTTTCTGTATCCTGTCTTTCCCGATTGTTTTTCCTGCTATTTTTTTGCTGGACGTGACATCAAGAATATCATCTGTTATCTGGAAAGCAAGACCGAGATTATCAGAATATTCAGTAAATTTCTTAAGATAGCTTTCACTAACCTTGCATAAAATGGCGGCGCATCTGACCGAAGCTGTTATCAATTTGCCTGTTTTATTCAGATGCATGTATTCAAGTGTCTTTTTGCTTATCTTTTTTCCTGTAAAATAAACATCGATCACCTGGCCAGCTGCCATTCCTCTGGCTCCTGAAGCATCTGAGATTTCCTTCAATACTCTGATTTTTATCCTATCGTCTGCCAGCTGATACTTTAATATCAGGTCAAAAGCTTCAGTAAATAGTGCATCCCCTGTCAGTATTGCAATATCTTCCCCAAATTTTTTGTGGCACGAAGGCCTGCCCCTCCTGAAATCATCATCGTCCATGGATGGCAGGTCATCATGGATTAAAGAGTAAGTATGTATAAATTCAATGGCGCAGGCTGTAGGAAGCACCATGCGGTAATCTTTTCCGAGGCTTTTTGCCGTTAAAAGACACAGTAGGGGCCTGAATCTTTTACCGTTATTATTTATGCTGTATTCAATCGCTCTCCTTAAGATTACGGGGCTTTCCCTGTATTTACCGGCATAGTATTTCAGGTTGTTATTTACTTCCCTTACCAAAAAGGATGGGTATAATTCATCAGCTTTAAAATTATAAGTCTTCTTTACAGGCATAATTTATAAAAATATAAAAGATAAAAAAATTTATTTTCACTTATTCATATTACTTAAGATCTTTCCCAGGATACCATTGACAAATTTTGGAGTATCTTCCTTCTGGCCCAGTTCTTTTGCAATCTCAATTGCTTCGTCCACCGATACTTTTAGAGGGATCTCATCTTTATATAACATCTCGTAAACAGCGACTCTTAGAATGTTCCTGTCTATTATCGCTATTCTTTCAAGTGTCCAGTTCTCAACGATATCCATGATTGTGCTGTCTATTTTTTCTTTATATTTATTGACTCCTCTTGCAAGCTCTAAAGCAAAATCATCGTATTTCTCTCCTGCCAGAAGGTTATTATCTATAATTCTTTCTATATCTTTTTCCAGCAAATCCACCTGATATAACAGTACTACTGCATTTTCCCTGCTTTTTCTTCTTGATGTCTTGGGCATAATTTTAAAATAAATATAAAATAATTAAGTCCCTGACCGGGTTATATATTCCCCGGTCCTTGTATCTATTTTTATTACATCTCCGGTATTTATAAACAGAGGAACCATAACCTTCGCACCGGTCTCTATTTCTGCAGGCTTAAAACTTGAACTTACCGTATCTCCTTTTACCCCCGGTTCGGTTTTTATGACTTTTGATTCTATTGTAAGAGGAATTTCGATTGAAATAGGTTTGCCTTTATGGAATACAACCATAATTTCCATATTTTCCATTAAAAAATCTTTTTGTTCCTCAAGTAATTTATCATTTAATTGGGTCTGTTCATATGTTTTTGTATCCATGAAATTATAATATTCATCCCTGTAAAGATACTGCATTTTTTTTGTTTCCAGTATCGCCTGTTCCATTTTTTCCCCGGCCCTGAATGTTTTATCAGTAATAGCGCCTGTACTTAAGTCTTTTAATTTTGTTCTTACAAAAGCGCCGCCTTTGCCGGGTTTTACATGCTGAAAATACAATATTTTATAAAGCTGGTTTTCATATAATATGGTCATTCCATTTTTAAAATCACTCGTACTTATCATTGGTTAAAAATCCTTTTAAATTGGCTTATTTTTTATAATATTTTTCTTCTTTAATTTTACTGCTGATTCCTTTATGGATAATACTTTCTTAATGAATTATATTATTTGTTTTAAAATATTATAGATAATAAAATATTAAAAATAGTCTCACGTATATTACTAAAATCAGCTTAATACAAGGAAGTCTTTTCTGGACCTAAAAAGGACTTCGCAATTACTTTTTTTGACCAGTACCATATCTTCTATCCTTACCCCGCCAAAATTTTCTATGTAAATACCCGGTTCAATTGTTATTGCCATGTTTTCTTTTAAGACTATATTATTTTTTGAATTTATTACCGGCTCCTCATGAACTTCAAGGCCGATTCCGTGTCCCAGTCCATGCCCGAAATTATATCCATAACCTTTTGAGCTTATAAATTTTCTTGCTATCCTGTCCAGTTCAGCTGCTGTAATGCCTTCCCTGCATTTTTCAATTGCCATAAGCTGTGCTTCTAAAACTATATCATAAATTTTCTTAAATTCATTACAAATTTTATTATT
>CAYRJH010000008.1:17865-25453 GCA_964424685.1 uncultured Actinomycetota bacterium
TTTTCATCTTTTAGAATAATAAGATTAGAAATTTTTTGTTTTTCGAGCGGGTTAACTAATTTATTTAATCTTGCTTTAAAACATTTTCCTGTATCATCGGTATCCATATTTTTTTCAATCAGCAATAATCTCCTGCCAGCTTAAAACAAATATATTCCCGCTGAAACCCGGTACTCCTTCAGAGAGGGCTTTTCCTATATAAGGTTCATAGTATATCTGGGTATTCTGACCTAATACCAGGGATTCCGAAACAGAACTGCCTCTTATGACAGTATTTGTAGATGTCTCGGTTTTATTCCCTGAAATAATCATTGCCGCAAGACCGGGATCACTGTATGTACCACCGCGTTCATTTGTTAAGAAAAGATCAAAGTTATTTTTAGTTATTAAAGTTAAAAGGTCGGTCATAGGAAAATTATTGAAATCATTTGGTATAATCTGGGAGTCTATAATTATATTCCCTGTAGATATGAGATTTGCCTTACCAACGTATTTAATTGTTTCATTGTGGGTACCAAGAGTAATATTTCCCATTACTACTATGTTACCGTCTATTTCAATCAGCCCTTCACTAATAAGTCTCAGGTAGTTTTCAAGTTCAACAGGCGGAGGCGCATTATTTACCAGAATTTCATCATACTCAACTAATAAATCTCCATTTATTACATATGCTCCGGACGCTATTACTGAATTTATATAATTATCGTCAATTTTAGGCATTATAATATCAAGAATAGAATTATAATATTCGGAAACATAAACATTGCTCGGCGGATCACCAGGGTCAAAAATTTCACCGTTCATTTCACCTCCCAGGAAGAGAACTATCGGGTTTGTAATCTCGCCTATTGAACAACTTCCCGTTACTTCTATATCTCCCATTACAAAAAGAGGGCCTCCAATAAATTTAGAATTACCGGTTAAAAGTCCAAAGTCACCTCCTACAAATAATGGACCGTCTATGGTTGTCTGGCCGGCAATCTGCCCGGAACCCATTGCTTCTCCAGAATATATAAAATCATAAATATCCATATATACAGTATTGACTTTGACTGTTCTTTTTACTCCGCTGCTTAAATCTTCTCCTTCTGAAGTTATTTCATATCCGTCTATTAAAAAACTTCCGCCCACAAAATAAGTATTATATTTTACTGTAAATTTTCCTTCCGGTTCAGAGGTTCCTTCGGGAGAAACCCACCTTTCATATCCATTATCAGGATCCGGAAGATCATCCGGAAGATATACTAAAGTTCCTCTGTTGTACTGTTCAATATTTGAATACATATTAGCTAAGCCTGATTCAGCAAAGTTTAATGCTCTTAAACTATCCTTATCCCGTTCAGTGAATCCAATGTCCCGGTAAATATAACCTACCATAGCCGTTGTCAGTAAAATTACCGCAAAGCCCATTATCATAATCAGAATTGTTATATTACCTTTTTTGTCTTTTTTAAAATTTAATATTTTTTTCATAATTTTAGAATTATGTTAATAAAATTTTTAAAATTTATTGGATCCTATTTCTCAGAGTAATAGATGTTCTTAACTCCATGGTCCTGGCGCTGTCAGCTCCTGTCTGGTCAATGCTTAAATTAATTTCAACTATTTTTATATCACCCTTTTCTTCTTCGGTAACAGGGAAAACTATTCCTCCCTCAGGCATGTTTATCCCCGTATAGTAAGTAAATATATTTTCGTTAATGATTTTGCTTGCGACTATGTGTGCATTTCCTTCATCCACTTTCCTGAAAAGAGTATAATATCCATCTACAGCTACGAAATAATAATTTAAAAGTTCATAATCACTGTCGTCATCCACATTACTTCTAAAAATGATATTATTTGCAGCAGCTGTATCTATATAAATGGTTTCCCTTAAATCTTTACTTATCCTGTATGTTATTAATCTTGAATCAATTGCTGAAGTAGTCATATCAATAGTATCCCTCGAAGTATTAATTGATAAAAGAAAGGTGGCAGAGACCATGCTTACTATCAGAAAAATTAATCCCATTACCAGCAGTAATTCAATAAGAGTAAAGCCTTTGGAACCTTTAAATTTAATGTTGAGTTTCAACTTCATTGCTCGGATCACTATAAATATCTCCTTCATATACAGCTATTACATAAAAGGTATAATCAATCTTTCCTATCCTGTTGTTGCAGCTTGTCTCACCGGTCCAGGTAACTTCCGTTTCTTCACCACCGCGGTATACAACATACCTTATAACTGTCAGCCCTGTATCAGGCGGGTCCCATTCAAGATGAACAGTATAAGCAGTCCCTCCCTGCGAATATCCAACAATTCTAAGATTTTGCGGAGGTGGATAGTCATACTCACCCGCAGTGTTTACTATATTGCTCGGACCGCTCTCAATTATTCCATCCTCATAAGAGGCTGTTACATAATAAGAATAAACATCATCATCTCCTGGTTTATCAATGAACTCTTCTATAGGGGCGCTTGTAATAAATGATCCTCCTCTGTATATATTGTATCTATTTACTTCAAGCTCCGTATCAGGCGGCTGCCATATTAATTTAATCTCTCTATCACTTCCTGAAAGAATATCAGATTCTATTTCAAGTCCTGTTGGAGGCGGGTACTCGGTAACCTCTTCTTCTGTTCCCATTACAGGATATATCTGAGAAATTACGCTTATAGGGACTTTCATGGGTTCCCTGGAAACAGATATTTCCAGCTGCTTATATTTACCTTCCCCTTCATATACATCAGTAACTTGGTAACTTATATCATAACCATCCTCAATCTCGAACAGCATAGGATACTCTCCAGCATCGGGCCATTCAGGGTCTTCTGAAACAATACTATTATAATTCATCGCCTTTATAAGCTCTATTTTCTCATTAGCTATTGCCAGTGCTTTAGTTTTTTCCCTGTTTATTTTTAAAGTATTGACAGATACCATAGTGCCTCTTACCAGGACTACTGTAATTATAGATATGATAACCAGTGCTATTACTACCTCTACAATAGTAAAACCTTCCTGGTTTTTTATATCTGTTTTTCTTTTTCTAAAATATTTACTAATAAAATTGTAAAATTTGTATAACATTTTCCTGTTTTAATTTTATTTTTTTTCTAAATAACTAATAATATAATTAAGGGCTATCCTGTATACATCCGGACCGAAACCAATAATAATCCCCCACGCTGCCGGGGATATTACCGATTTTTCTCTCCAGTTTTCCCTTCCAAATATATTTGATATGTGGACCTCAACAGTCCTGATATTACTTGCTAATATAGCGTCATATACACCATAGCTGTAATGCGTTAATGCTCCGGGATTTATTATGATAAAATCTATGTTTCCAATACAACTATGAATTTTATCTATAATCTCTCCCTCATGATTTGACTGGAAATACGATAGTTCAGCCCTGCCCTTTGCAATCTCATCCAGTTCTTCTTTTATGTCATCAATGCTTTTACTGCCGTATATATTTTCTTCCCTCTGGCCCAATAAATTTAAATTGGGCCCGTTAATTATTATAATTTTTTTCATGTTAATTTATCTTATAAGTTTTAAATTAAATAAATACATAAATATTTTTTTGCATATAATATTAAATTATTCAACAATATATTTAATATATTTTTTATATATACTTTTATTTAATTATACATACTTTTTTTAATATTATCAATGATTATACTCTTCTCAAGGTTATAATAAAAGAGAGGTTTGTTCATTCCTTTAAGAAGAACAAATTTATTTTGCGCGGTCTTAAATTTTTTATCGTATTTTATTGCATCTATTATTTTTTCTATATCTATTTCCGGTATAATGTATGGTAATTTCAGCTTTTTATATAGTTCAATAATTCTTTTTTTAAACTCTTCTTTTAATAAACCAAGAGAAATAGATATGTCAATCGCTATGAGCATTCCCATGCTTATTGCTTTTCCATGGTTTATTTCTTTCAAGTCAAACGCATTTTCTATACAATGTCCTACTGTATGCCCAAAATTCAGCAGATTCCTGTAACCCATGTCAAATTCATCCTTACCGGCTACTTTTATTTTTATACAACAGCATCTGCATATGATTGCTTTAAAAGCTTCGGTTTTAATAAGCCTGAATAATTTATCATCGTCTTCTTCCTCAACATTTTTTAAAAGTTCATCCAGTATTGTTTTATCAAAAACTATACCGTATTTTACAACTTCACCCAGGCCGTTGATTATCTGGTCTTCATCAAGGGTATAATTAAATGCCGGGTCAATTATTACTGCATCAGGCTGATAAAAACTTCCAATCATGTTTTTTATTTTCTTATAATTGACACCGACTTTTCCACCCATGCAGCTGTCAACCTGGCTTATTATAGTTGTCGGACAGTGAATAAGCTTCATTCCCCTGTTAAAGGTAGAGGCAGCAAAACCTGCCAGGTCTCCTATCACGCCTCCGCCGAATGCTACTATGACATCATTTCTGTGTACATTAAAATCAATCAGCCTGCTGTATATATAATCTGCGCTTTCAAGATTTTTGTATTCTTCGCCGTCCTTAATGATTATGATTTCATAGGGCAGCAGGCACTCTTCAAGGGTACTTTTAATTTTATCCTCATATATGGCAAATATTTTATTGTTTGTTACAAGTATTATTTTTTCGGAATCCTGGAATCTTTTTTTTATAAGTACCGGGAAAAAAACATCAAATTTTATATCTACATATACGGGATATCGCTTTTGTTTTGTTCTTGCAGTTATAATATTCATCATTTATTAGTGTAGTTTCAAATATTAAGCCGTCTTAATATTTCGTTTGAAGCTTTTCCGGGGCCTATATCATCGTTATTTATAGTCATATGCGCGTATTTACGGTATAAGTTATTTCTTTTACTTATCATTTCTTTTATAACTTCTTCCCTGTCTTCAACTTCAATTAAGGGCCTGTCTTTGACATCGCTAAGACGTTTTAAAGCAATCCGGGAAGAAATGTTTAGATATATAACGGCACTATTCTCCCGGATTATTTTCATATTCTCTTTTCTTTTTATAGCACCGCCCCCACAGGCAAAAACACAGTTTTTATTTTTATATATTTTTTTAATGACTTTTGTCTCTAATTCTCTAAAATAATCCTCTCCGTATATCTTAAAAATATCGTTTATTTTTCTTCCATCTTCCAATTCAATTACACTATCCAGATCAATAAATAAAAATCCCAGTTTATCCGCAAGGATCCTCCCTACCGTAGTCTTCCCAGAGCCCATAAAACCTATAAGAGATATATTTCTATAATTCATACAATTTCAAACTTTTTCAAGATACTTTCTATAGTTACTGTAATTCTCTAAAATCTCATCTATATTGTCTTCCCCAAATTTATCCTGGATTGAATTTAAGATTTCTATAGATAACATTGCTTCTCCTATCACAGATGCAGCGGGGACAGCGCACACATCCGATCTTTCGTGCAGACTCTTCTCACTTTTCTTGGTTTTTATATTTATTGAACGCAGTCCCTTTAAAGTAGTCGGAATAGGTTTTATACAGGAACCGACTATAATGGGTTCGCCGTTAGTTATTCCGCCCTCTATGCCTCCGGCTCTATTTGTTTTTCTATAGAAACCGGTACCTCTTTTATAGTATATTTCATCATGAAAATTTGAACCCATTATATTGGGCGCATTAAAACCATCCCCTATTTCAACAGCTTTTACTGCTGGTATGCTCATGAATGAGCGTGCAATTTTTCCATCAATTCGCCTGTCCCACTGTGAATATGAACCAATACCGGGAGGCACACCTTTTGCAATAACCTTAAATTTCCCTCCCAGACTGTCCCCTTGTTCTATTGCGCTAAGTATTTCTTCTTTCATCTTTAAGCTTATTTTCTTATCCGGGCACCTTACCTCAGAGACTTCAATTTCTTCTAATATACCTTTATTGATACTACTTATATCTATTTCCTCGCTTAAAACGACTTTGCCGATTTGATTTACATAACTGAATACACTTATATCAAGCAATTTTAAAATAATTTTTGCAAACCCCCCCACCGCCACTCTTGCCGCGGTCTCTCTTGCACTGCTTCTCTCTATAACATCTCTTATATCATCAAGCCTGTATTTTAAGTAACCATTTAAATCAGCATGACCCGGCCTAGGATTCAATAGTTTTTCTTTTAGGTCCTTTCCTTTCAAAACCGGAAGATTCATATCCATTATTTCCTTCCAGTTATCGTAATCTGTGTTTTTTATGATAAAGGAAATTGGTGAACCCGTACTTCTACCTTTTCTCATGCCAGAAATTATATCAATAGTGTCCTTTTCTATGCGCATCCTTTTTCCTCTTCCGGAGCCCATCTGCCTTCGTGCAAGTTCATTATTTAAGAAATCTATATCGATACGCACTCCGGAAGGGTACCCATCTATTATTACAATAAGACTTTTGCCATGAGATTCGCCGGCAGTTAAAAATTTCAAGATACAACACCCTTCTTAATTATAAACAGGAATATCTAAGTATAGCGTTAATATTTCGTCGCCTCTCAGGAGAACTACTGAATTAACATTTATTACCTGGACTAAATAAGCATCTGAAAGAGTATCATTTAATTTTAAATTATAAGAATAATCATTAAAGTTTATCTCTGCATAGTCAATACCGTCTTTGCTGAATATTTTCTCAAGCCTTAGTATATTTTTTTCTTCCGTTTCTTCATCAATAACATAAAATGGTTTGAACGGATTTCTAAGTGATTCATCCATTAAGTTAATTTCAGTTTCAACATCATAACTTTTTTTTATTTCTATATCGCCTTTTCCAATTGTTTTAATCTCCGCATCATCAATCTCTACATCAGGTATTTCCGGTGTTTCGATTTCTCTCGTAAATGATTCCACTGTTAAATTAAAAAGAGAGCATCCTGAAATGCAGGTAATAATAACCATACACATCAAAATAGTTATTAAAAACTTTACCGGTTTTTTTATATTTTTATCTTTTTCAATAATTTTTTTAATTTTCATTACTTTTTTATAACCGTTTATATTGGTATCTGTATTTAAATCCTGTAATACAATTTAATAGTCATATAAGCATTTATGCTTTCATAATTATCAGTTGTACTCTGCAATACTATATTGGCAACTTTTACTATTCTGGGCATTCTCTCCATGGCGCTTAGAAGATTCATAATATTGTAATAAGAACCTTCGATAATTAAACTTGCATTAATAGTAGATAGACCAAGTTTTTCATCCTCTTCAGTGATTGATTGTTCCGAAAAACTAATTGAACGGACATTTACATCTGAATATTGCGCAATATCATATATCTCATTTGTAAAAATACTTATATCATTTTCTGATGGAAGCTGCAGTGAATACTTCCGGTACTCAGCATTTAATAGGTAGTATTCATCCCTTATAATAAGAAGTTCGTTTAACCTGTTTTTTAAAGTGATATTATCTTCTTTCTCTTTTACTATAGCTGCGCTATTCTTAGTGCTTGAAGAAATATTTGGCACAATAACAAGTACAGTAAGAAGGATAATAACAAGTAAAATTGCTAATATAATAATAATTTTGAGTCTAATAGTCATAATTT
>CAYRJH010000008.1:25553-29646 GCA_964424685.1 uncultured Actinomycetota bacterium
ATAACAAGTAAAATTGCTAATATAATAATAATTTTGAGTCTAATAGTCATAATTTCTTTAAAAATTTTTATTATTGATTTAACATCTCCAGTTCCTCTTCCAGTACATCCTGATCTTCAACCTGCTCTGTCTGTGATTTTTTACTCAATTCTTCCAGAAACGGTCCCATATCCATATATGCATTTATATTGTAAGACAATACCTCTATATTTAAATCAGTAACATAATTTTTACCTATATTGCTTATCAATACTTCTCCAACATTCTCCATATTGCCTATATGAACCACTAACTTTGTTACGTCCGTATAATCAAGCGCATAACCAACTATAGTAAAAAATAATACTTTTCCGACATCTTCAGGTTTGGGCTTTTCGGTTCCATAAATAAGGTCATAATATTCTTCACTATCTCCTTCTATATAAGTGATATATACATTATTGGGCATATTCTGGCTAAAATTATATAAAACATTTGACCATAACACCTCTTCTTCCAGTAAGTAATCTGTAAGTTCCTTAGTTTCTTTTACTTCAACTTTAAACTGATTGTAAGCTTCCAATTTTGTTATGTAATTATTAAGCTGCATATTTGCTCTTATGTAATTGTCCAGCTGGGGTGTGAGATAATTATTTACATTAAATAAAATTACTGAAAAAATTCCCATTACTACAAATATTATTATAAGTATTACCAGTATTGCATTCAATAATATACTTTTTACATCTTTAGTTTTTACTTCTTTTGGGAGAAGATTTATATTTTTCATTGATTTAAACCTCTTATTGCCATCCCTAAAGCCATCGGGTCCAAAACATAATTTAGATTCTTGTCATTATAATCACCGAAACCTTTTAGATCTTTTAACGGGAAAGAATCAGTGATATTTAATAATTCAACTTTATACTGTATTTCCTGCTCTATATATTTGTCGATATTTTTGATATATTCGCCGGTTAAAATTATTTTTCCAATATTGGATTTGGGGTTTTCCTGCAAGAAATGCTCTATGGATAGCCCTATCTCCTCAATAAACCGGTCAGCATTTTTCTTAAAAATTTCTGTTAAATTTTTACTTACAATGACATTTTCAATATCGCCACTTTCATCGGCTTTTTTAGTTGCTTTTAATCTGGGTTTGCTCAGGGTATCCTTATATTCTACTTTCTTTGTTACTTCCGAACTTTTTTTAGCCATTAAAATTTTAAAATCAAATCCTGATATCATCTCTTCACAATATTTGTTATCTTTTTTTACCTCTTTATAAAGTTCATCCATGAAACTTCTAATAGATGTAGAAGTAAATCTCGGATACTTTAAACTATAATCATGAATCATTTCAATTATTGATATTTCGGTTCCAAGGTTCACCACACAAAAAGTATCCATCTTTTTACTTTTTTCATTTTTTTCAATCTTTTCAAGTCCGTATATATGATTTACTGTCCTGTATAATGCAAAACAGTTTAAGTCAATTACTTGTGCGAGAAGTCCGGCATTTTTAAAACTATAAACTACATCGTCAATCATACTCTTCATTGCACCGACAAGCATTATACGGGAATGATCCTCTCCTTTTTCTACTATATAATAATCATATATAATATTATTTTTAGGTATGGGAATAAAATCACTTATCTGGTATTCAATTGAACTTTTTATTTCGGTATCATTTATAACCGGTATTTTAATTTCTTTAGCAATAACTTTTTGATTGGCTATTCCAATAAAAACTTTCCTGTCAGGAATCTTATATTTTCTCCAGATTTCTTTTAGGCTGTTGGCAAGGATTTCAGGTTTCTGTATTTCCCCTTTTATAACGGAATCAGATGGAACTTCCGCTCTTATCATTTTTCTTATAATAATATTATTTCTTGATTTTAACAGTTCAACGATACTGATTACAGATGAACTTAGATTTAAACCAATTGCCAGCATTTAAACCACGCTCTCTTAATTTTAAAAAATTAAACTTAGATACCATTTTAAAATATAATTACCCCAAAATAAAGATATAATACTGCCAAGTGAAATAAAGGGTCCGAAAGGTACTGCCTGCTTGAGCTTTCCTTTTCTTGCTATAATAAGCGATACTCCGTATATTGACCCTGCAAGGAAACCTAAAAATAGAGCCGTAATTACACCTCTTACTAAAAATGCCCCTATCATAAGGCTTAATTTTATATCGCCCATTCCCATTCCGCGCGGGTATATAAGATGGATTACGAGCATGAATAAAAAAGCTCCCAGGCTGAACGCAAAGGGCATCCACCATTTTGGTAAATCCTTAAAAATACTGGATGCAAGCCCTACAAAGGTAAAAGGAATTACTATTACATTTGGTATGATCCTGAATTCAATATCTATAAAAGATATTAAAATAAGCACACTGCAAAATACTATCCCTGCGGCTGTGCTTAATGTTAAACCAAAAAATAAATAATTTGCGGTAAATAACAGGCCGGTCACTATTTCAATCAAGAGCGCGCTTAACGGTATTTTACTCCTGCAATATCTGCATTTTCCTTTAAGGATGATAAATGACAGCACAGGAATATTATCGTAATAGTGTATTTTTTTATTGCAGCTGGGACAGAATGATGCCGGTTTTATAATAGATAATTTACGGGGAAGCCTGTATGCCGCTACTCCTAAAAAGCTGCCGATACCCAGGCCAAAAATAAAAAATATTATACAATAAAATACTTCTTTTATTTCCATATTAATTATTACTTATTTACTGCTGTTTTATATAACTATTAAATTATATTTTTTCTATTATATTGCTATATTTATTATAATTGAATAATAATTTAAAAAAAAATTACTTTAGATATAACTTTAATATTTTAATAATATAAATTTATATAATTTTTTTTATCTTTTAATAATATCACGGTATTTTTCATTAGTCAAAATTTAAATTAAAATTTGAAATCATATCAAAAAAACCTTATTTGAAAATTATATATAAATCAGAAAGGGGCAGTTTTAACTACCCCTTTCTTTTTTAATAGTATCTGCTTTAAGATTTTTTCTATTAATTTATTATTTTACTTATTCTTACTCTTGCAGCTGTCCGTTTAATAGTTCTATATCTGCTGCAGTACCAGCTCCACCATCTGCGCCATCTGATCCATAACTCTCTAATGTGTAATCAGTACCATCAAATGTATAGACATAAGGAGTATCCCATTGATCAGTTGTGGGTACCGGATCCATGTATCCGCCACCTTCAAGTGCCAGTATAAGTGCTGCAAAGCCAGTATCAGGATAAGTATCTTCATCTGCGTTATACATCTCCATAGCAGTTGCTATGTTTTTCAACTCACTCTGTGCTGCTGCTCTCCTTGCCCTGTCTCTTAATACCATATAGCTGGGAATGGCTATAGCTGTAAGAACTGCCAGTATGATAATTACTATCATCAGTTCTACAAGCGTAAATCCCTTTTCCTTTCTATACAGATTTCTGTAAAGCCACTTCATTTCTTACCTCCTTTTTAAATAAAAAATTAAATTATTTTATTGTACATTAGTATATTATACCCATAATAAATTATTTTAGACATATGTATATAAATTAATATAATAATATATTATAATTATTTTTAATTAAAAAGTAAATTTAAATGCATGTATAAAGAAGGCAGACAATAGATTTAAAAGCTGGCTTCAGGTAAGGTATTCTTTTAATATTCTGATACTCTCTTTTAATTTCCTTGAAACGGATTTCTGTGAGATGCCTACTTTTTCGCCTATTTCTTTCTGGCTTAAACCGGAGTAATAGCTTAAAACTAAAATTTTTTTATTTAAACTGCAGAGTTTGTCTATAGCATCCCACAGTATTATTTTATCTTCCATTACAAGGTCAAAACTCTTATATGCCCTTGATTTTATAAGGCTTCTGTCGTAACTGGAGACTCTGTCATCTTTATTTATATTTTCTACATTTTCGCTGATTTTCACATTCCCGTAATAAACAGCTTCCCTTGCTTTTAAAAATTCATTTATGCCCTCTACGGGAATGTTTATGCCGGTAGATATTTCCTCTATGGTGGGATAACGATTATTTTTTATTTCATAATTTTTTACA
>CAYRJH010000009.1:0-12246 GCA_964424685.1 uncultured Actinomycetota bacterium
CTCGGGTCCATAAATCTGGCAAATATGGTAAAAGAGGAAGATGGTATAAAAAAAATAGATTTTGATAAATTGAGAAGAGTAGTTTACACGGCAGTAAGATTTTTAGACGATGTTATTGATATGAGTAAATACCCGCTGGAAAAAATAATGAAAATGGCAAGAGGGAATAGAAAAATAGGATTGGGGGTTATGGGATATGCGGACCTTTTAATAATCCTTGGCATACCTTATGACAGTGAAGAAGCCCTGGAGCTTGCTCAAAAGATTATGAGTTTTATTCAGGATGAATCAAAAAATGCATCAAAAGAAATGGCAAAAGAAAAAGGAGCATTTCCAAATATCAAAGGAAGCGTATATGACACTCCTGACGGGTATGAAATTAGAAATGCAACCACCACGACTATTGCTCCTACCGGAACCTTAAGTATTATTGCTGATTGCTCAAGCGGAGTAGAGCCGTTGTTTGCCATATCATTTGTTAAGAATGTTATGGATAATGACAGACTGGTAGAGGTTAATAAGTATTTTAAAAAGTCAGCACTTGATGAGGGTTTTTATAGTGAAGGATTAATGGAGAAAATGGCTGAAAAGGGAAATTTAAAGGATATTGACGGCGTGCCCTCAAAGTATAAGAGGATATTTATTACAGCCCATGAAATATCTCCAACGTGGCATGTGAGAACCCAGGCTGCATTTCAAAAGTTTGTAGATAACGCAGTTTCAAAAACAGTAAATTTCCCACACAATGCTACAATTCAGGATGTGGAAAATGCATATATGCTCGCTTATAGATTAGGCTGTAAAGGCATAACCATCTTCAGGGATAAAAGCAGGGGTGCCCAGGTTCTCGAGGTAGAGGGAAAGAAAAAAGATAAGAGTATTGGAGTAAAGGAAGCCGCCGAAAAAGAAGTTGCCGGCGGGAACGGAAGGGAGACAAAAAAGGGAAGTCCTCCGGAGATGCAGGAAAAAGCCAGAGAAGAAATAAAAGAAACAAAGTTAAAACCAAGACCAAGACCTGAAGTTACTCACGGTATGACCAAAAAATATAAAATCGGAAACTGCGGTAAACTTTATGTTACCGTGAATTCAGACGAAAATGGGATATGCGAGGTTTTTATAAATACCGGAGAGGAGGGATGTACCGCCTTAACAGAAGCTGTAGGAAGACTTATAAGTATCGCTATTAGATCAGGCATAGATATTGAGTCTGTAAAGAAACAGGTAGAGGGAATAAGATGTGTGACCTGTATTGCCGATCCTGAAACCCATGTTCTTTCCTGTCCCGATGCAATGGCAAAAGCAATAGGTTATTATCTGAACGGCTCAAATAAATTCGACTTGAGTATAACCAGCGGGCCGAGGTCTATTATGATATGCCCCGAGGAAGGATGCGGTGGCATAATGGAGCCTGAAGGCGGCTGCTATATATGCAGAACCTGCGGCTTCTCTAAATGCTCTTAATCTTTATTTGATACTTATTTGATTCTTGTTTTTATTCTTCCAGAATCGCTTCAAGCGATGATTTATAGATGTGGTAGTCTCTTTCCGAAAAAAGGACCATTTTCACAAGTTCAATTTCATGGTGCTCCCACAGGAATTTTATTATTGTTCTTAGGGCTGTGAGTGAAGCTTCTTGAATAGGATAACTAAAAATCCCCGTACTTATTGATGGGAAGGCAATGCTCTTAATATTATTGCGGGAAGCCAGCAGAAGGCTATTATAGTAACTGTTTTTTAAATCCGCAATATCACTGGTTTTACCGCTGTAAATGGGGCCAACGG
Organism: uncultured Actinomycetota bacterium; assembly: GCA_964424685.1. Taxonomy (GTDB): domain Bacteria; phylum Actinomycetota; class Humimicrobiia; order Humimicrobiales; family Humimicrobiaceae; genus JAQVEM01. Next base: position 1,783 of record CAYRJH010000009.1, read on the forward strand.
TATGGATTACATATTTAGCTTTGAGTTTATATCCGCCGGTTAATTTTGCTTCGCCTGTATCGCAGCCTCCAAGTTTTTTACACTCTTCCCATAGCTCTGGTCCGGATGCCTCGTGAATCGCGCCGGATACACCCCCGCCGGGAGAGAGCTCCCTGTTTGCAGCATTTACTATTGCACCTGCTTCTTCTTCTGTTATGTCACCGGTTTTTATTTCCAGTATTGATTTTTTAATTTTATGCTTTGTTAACATATTTTATTTAAATCTCAATACAATTATTTGGATATGCTTTTTTAATCGTTATTCATTTTTCCAGCAGTATTTTGTATAAATAATCAAACCTGCTGAAAAGAATATAAGAGATATTATGACAGTAAGAGAAAGATTTAAAGCAGAGGTAGCGTCAAATCCCGCATTTCCCGTAAGGTAATATGCAATAATAGTATTAACTGATGACATAGGCCAGAATCTTGCAAAAGTCTGAAGTACCCCGGGCAGCATGCTGTAATCAAAAAATACGCCGGATATCGCCGAAGTAATAACAGCTATACTCACTGCGGTCATTATGGCACCCTGGACACTTTTAATAAGCGAACCGCAGATAAGCCCCACTCCTGCTGATGCAAGAATACCAAGAACTAAAAAGCCGATTGATTTAAGCAGATCAGTCATGCTAAAAGAAAATTTAGCTCCTAAAGTCAATCCCACTATCAATATGATGATTATGCTTATAATAGAAAAAGACAGAACTGCAAGTATTCTTCCTATTGAGTCTTTCCAGGGCTGTACCGGCATTGATTTTAATTTTAAAAAAAGACCTTTATGCCTGTCTTCAGAAATACTCGCAGCAAGACTTGTCATACCTGAAATCATAAAGGAAAAAGTAATCATTGATATGGTAATCTGGCCTTTGGCAAGTCCTGCATATGCTTCAGGGACTTCTCTCAGGAAGACAAAAACTCCAAGAAATAACCAGAGTATGGGCCAGGCGATTACCCAAAAAAGCGCAGATATGCTCATAAGGTTGTCTTTAATTCCTTTAATAAAAGTAGCGGAAATCTGATTCACTCTTTCACCTTCCTGACAGGTTTTCCGGTCAACTTAAAAAATACATCTTCCAGCGATGGTATTACTGAGCCTATCTGGATTATTTTATAGCCGTTTCCTTCAACAGCTCTGACTATTTTTGGGATGACTTCCGTAGTCTCATTAGTGTAAATCTTATACCCGTTATCAGTTTCCTGAAGTTTTTCTTCCTTGTTAAACCCCTCCAGTATTTCTCTTATCTTCTCATTTTTAATGGAGGTCTCTACATTTATTATGTTTTTAAGATTGCTGTTATTTTTCAGTTCTTCGGGTGCGCCATCTGCAATAATTTTACCTTCACTCATAAGGCCGACTCTGGATGCATGTTCCGCATCAGAACCAATATGAGTGATAAGTATAATAGTAGTTGTTTCATCCTTTATTAAATCAATGAGACCAAAAAAGTTTCGCCTTGCTGAAGGATCAAGACCGGTAGTCGGTTCATCCAGGATTAATACTTTCTTTCCGGGGAAGAGAATCGTGGCAAGTTCCAGTTTTTTCCTCATGCCTCCCGAATATTTGCTTACCCTTTTACCTGCATCTTCTGTAAGGCCGATTTTATTAATAAGATCATTGACGACAGATAATGCTTCTTTTCTTTTATATCCAAGCATTCCAGCAAAATACATCAGGTTTTCTTTCCCGGTAAGGCTTGAATCCGAAAAATTTTCCTGGGGCAGATAGCCTATTATATCTTTTGCCCTGGAAGGTTTTTTGCCATATATTTCTACTGTTCCGCTATTCTGCGCCCTTACCGAAGCAATGATTGAAGACAGGGTAGTTTTTCCTGAGCCGTTTGGGCCCATAAGGCAGTAAAATTCACCCTCTTTTATGTTCAGATTTAAATTATCTATTACTGTTTGATTGCCGTATTTTTTAACAACATCTTTTATGATGATTGAATCCATTATATTTTTATCCGGTGAAAAATTAATTAATTTTTAAGTATAATAATATAAAAATAATATAAAATATAGATTTTTTTAATAGAATATAAAAGTTTTTATCTTTGACAGGCATTTTAAAAAACAGGGTTTTAAAGTATTGCCCTGATTATAATTATTTATTTATAATTGCCATTTGCCTGTTTAAATTCTTCTTCTCCTGTAAATTATCTCATTTATAAAATTAATGATAAGAACCGGCATTAACGAGCTTACTATTACAAGCAGCCAGTGATACTGATTAAGGCTGGCAGTTTTAAATATATTCTGGAGCCAGGGTAAGTAAATTATCCCAACCTGCAGCAGAATTGATACAACAACTGCTAGATTGAGGAATTTATTTCCAAAAATATTCTTTCTGAATATACCCATGTTTTCAAATCTGAAGTTAAATGTATGAAGCAGCTGGGTCAGGACAAGAGTAGTAAAAACAGAGGTCTGGAAAATTTCTCTGTCGTGGATAAAATGATGGGTATTTAAAAGCAGCGGTCCGGCGAAGTATATGAAAAGTGCGCCCGAAGTGAGAATCATGCCCTGCCACAGGATTAAGATAAGTCCTCTTCTGCTTAAAATCTGTTCCTTCTTTTTTGTTGCCTTTCTGTCCATAATATTTTTTTCAGGCGGGTCTACCCCCAGTGCCATTGCGGGAAGGCCGTCGGTTATAAGATTCATCCATAAGATTTGTACCGGAAGCAGCGGTAAATAAAGAAATCCCGTCTCTCCGGTAATAAGATAAAATACATAATCACCGGCCAGTATTGAAATAAACATCAAAAGCACTTCTGAAATATTACAGGATAGCAGAAACAATATAAATTTCTTAAGGTTATCATATATGATCCTGCCCTGTTTTATAGCCTTAACAATGGTTGCAAAATTATCGTCGGTTAAAATCATATCGCTCGATTCTTTGCTGACATCAGTTCCTACTATACCCATGGCTACACCAATATCTGCTTTTTTTAATGACGGAGCGTCGTTTATCCCGTCTCCCGTCATGGCGACTATATGATGTTTTTTCTTCAATGCTTCTACAATATCAACTTTATGGGAAGGGGAAACTCTTGCAAAAATCCTAATATCTTCTATCTGGGATTCAAGTTCTTCCCCTGTCAGCATATCAAACTCAGTACCTTCTATAATCTTGTCGCCAGGCTCGAGTATTCCGAGTTCTTCTCCTATGGCACGGGCAGTAATTTTATGGTCGCCGGTTACCATAATGATTCTAATATTAGCCTGCTTGCATTTTTTAATGGCATCATATACTTCAACTCTTGGAGGATCAATCATTCCAACCATACCCAGATATACCAGGTCTCCTTCATTTTCTTTTATTTTATTTTCAGGCGGGAGGTTGTCCAGATATTTAAAAGCAAAAGCCAGGTTTCTCATTGCTTTACTGGCAAGTGTATGGTTGTTTTTTACGATTTTTTCTCTATCACTAAAGGTAAGTTTTTCTATTCTTCCATTTTTAATTATTCCGGTACATTTTTCTAATATTACTTCAGGAGCTCCTTTTGAAAACAGGATATATTTATAATTATTATATTTATTACTGGAAGCTATTTCATTAATGGTAGTCATCATTTTACGTTCGGAATCAAAAGGCTCCTCCATTTTCCTCGGACAATCATTTTCTATCCTGCTTTTATCTATTGAATAAAAACTTCCAAGTTCAATAAGCGCCGCTTCTGTCGGATCTCCGGTTATTTGTCCCGTTTCCCTGTCGGTGTAGTAAGCATCATTGCAGAGAACAGCATTTCTAAGCAGGAGATTTAATGCATCCGGATTTTTAAGATTACCGGTGGTTAAAGTTTTATTTATATATTTAAGTCTATTATATTTTTCTATAAAATTATTATAGTCTTTGGATTCCTCTAAACCTGCGTATATCTTTCTTACCATCATTTTGTTTTCAGTCAGTGTCCCGGTTTTATCTGTACATATAACAGACACACTCCCGAGCGTTTCTACGGAGCTTAATTTTCTTACTATAGCGTTATTTTTTGCCATTTTTTGAACACCGAGAGCAAGAGATACTGTAACTATTGCAGGCAATCCTTCAGGTATGGAAGCAACAGCCAGGGCAACGGCGACCAGAAGCATTTCTGTTACTGAATTACCTTTAAGTATTCCGGATATGAAAACAATTGCGCTTACTGCAAGGCATATTACCCCGATTCTTTTTCCAACAGTTTTCAGTTCAATCTGGAGGGGAGTTTGCTCATCTGCTTCCTGGACCATACTTGCAATCTTGCCAATCTCGGTATTTTGTCCCGTGCCGGTAACAATAGCCATGCACCGTCCCTTAACGATTGTGGTACTGCTAAAGAGCATGTTTTTCTTATCTCCCAGCGGAATATTTTCTTTATCGAGCACATCAGAGATTTTATTTACCGGAAGAGATTCACCGCTAAGAATTGATTCATTAACAGAAAGATTTGTTTTCTCTATAATTCTGCAGTCTGCGGGGACAAGATCACCGGCTACCAGTTTAATAACATCACCGGGTACAAGATTTTTAGAATAAACACTTTTTTCCCTGCCCTCTCTTATTACCAGAGCGCTGGGAGAAGCAAGTTCTTTTAAAGCCTGCAGCGCCCTTTCAGCGCGAAATTCCTGGATAAAGCCTAAAACCGAGTTTATTATCAATATAACCAGTATTACAATTGCGTCAGTAATTTCTCTTATTATTATCCCGGAAATAAATGCGGCGGCAATGAGTATCCATATCATAAAATCATTAAACTGGGATATGAATATCTTAAAAGGCGTCCGCCCCTTTTTTTCTTCTAATTCATTATAACCATAATCTGTAATTCTATTTTCTGCTTCTTTTGCACCCAGGCCCGTTTTGAGGTCAGTATTTAATTTTTCTGCAGCCTCTTCTATGGATTTTGTATGCCAGACCACGTTATTATATAAATTGGAAGAGGATAAGGACTGACTGGTTTTATTTTTAGCTAATATTCTCACTTCAATTATCTAATAAATATATTAAAAAATTTTAATAATACTCAAATGCCTAATATTAAATCATATATACTAATATGAGTAAATTATAAAAAGACAATAAAATATTTTACTTCTATACAGTTATAAGTTACGAGGCATTTTTTGCAAGGAATAAATCACGGAACATTAAATAAACGGTTGTTTTTAATCCCATATATTGTGAAACATTTCCCATTCAGAAATATGGCTTCTTATATATCCTTCCATGATTTTAATGATTTTTTTCATATTTCTGTTAATTAATTTTTCCTTATCTTCTTCTATTATCAATTCTAAAGGATTTCCAATTACCAGAAGGTGGTTGTACTTGTCTTTTCTCCAGATAAAACATGGCAATAATGCTGCTCCTGATTTCAATGCAACCTGTAAAGCACCGGTTGGGAGGTAAGCTATCTCCCCGAAAAATTTAAATGGCCTTGCGGCTCTTCCCGAAGGGTCCCAGTCTGAAGGTATGGCTATTATTTCATTATTTTTTAATATCCTGAAAATATTCAATACCCTGTTTACATAAAGGGTTTTAAATCCCTTTGATAACCTTTTTGATTCAAAAAATTTTCGTGTAAGTTTACTTTTTCTAAAAAGGCTTAAGCCCCATATATTATATCCTTCGATGGCCAGCCTGCATGCGCCCCATTCAAAATTCCCAATATGCGCTGTAAAAATCACGACACCTTTTCCGTTTTTTAAAGCGTTATCCAGATTTCTAAGACCCTTAACTTCCACTCTTTCCTTTAGCTTCTCCCGGGAGATAATAGAGTGTTTAAGGAAATCAACGATATTTTTTGACCAGTTTATAAAAACATCAGCTGCCAGCATATGCGTTTGCCTGCTGTTAAAATCAATATTTAATACTTTAGAGATATTTTTTTTTATTATTTTTACATTAAAGCCGAATAGAAAACAGAGTCTGGCGCCAAACTCCGCAATAAAATATGTCACAGGATACGGAGTTGAAACGGCAATAAATTCAAGAATTTTATATCCAATGAAAGTAAACATTTACACTCTCTTTCTTGAGTAAGTATTGTATAATGATAATAGATTTTGTTTTTAAAGAAAAGTTTATGGACAATAAAAATTTTAATTAATGATGGATGTCAGGAAATGCCGTATTTTCTTATAAAAAAGACAGTTATCAAATAATGACATAATAATATGCAAGAATAGTGAGGGTTGATTTCTATGCCAGATCCAGTTAAAAAAATTTCAAGTCTTGAGAAAATACTAAACTATGTTCCAACCGGAAGGCCGGTTGTCAGCGCCTATCTTCTGGTTGATACGACCAGGACTACGAAAAAAAATTACCAGACAGAATTAAATTCCATGATTACAAGCAGTAAGGAGAAGCTGGAAGCTGATACTGATTTTGATAAAAATCATAAAAAGGAAATATTTGATATTTTTGAGGAGGTAAAGTCATTTGTGAATGATAAATTCAGTTCAGGTTCCACGAAAACGCTTGCAGTTTTTTCTTCCGGTGATGGATTATGGGAAGAATTCAGGATACCGATAATAATGAAATCCAGGATAATTATTGATCCCAAACCATATACACAGAATTTAAGGAATCTTATTAATAATTCTAAAAAATACGGTGTACTGACGATAAACAGGGAAAAAGCGCAAATTTATTCTGTATATCTTGGTGAAGTCAACGAGTATCTGGCTGCATTTATTAGCGATGTACCCTCAAAAGTTAATTTCAGAAGCGAGGCCGTATTAAGAGAAAAAAAGCTGCTTGGGAGACTGGAAGAGAAGCTGCATCATTTCTTTAAGCTTGTAAATGATAAGACATTAGAGCTTTTTAAAAAAAAGAAGTTCGACTATTTGATATTATCTGGTAAAAAAGAGATAATTCCCGGGTTCTCAAACTATCTGCACAGTTACCTTAAGCCAGTATATATAGGAAACATTGATGCTGAACCTGATTCAAAAATCCAATTGATTTCAAAAAAAGCTAAAGAGATTATTAATAAATTTGAGATTGATACCAAAAATGATGTAATAGACGAATTGATTGATGAGCTTAATCCTAATGGGATGGGTATACTGGGAATCGATGCCACTATAAGATTTTTATTGAGTGACCAGATAAAAATTTTAATATATGACAGACAATTCACACACAGCGGCTACGTTTGCAATATCTGCAGATATCTGACGGTAGAGAATAAGGTTAAATGCCCTTATTGTGATGGAAAGCTTGTATTTTATAATGATATAGTTGATGAAATTGTTGAAAATGCATTAGACGAGGGATGTGAAATAATCGATGTAGAAGGGAATAAAAGATTGATTGAAGCAGGAAGTATCGGTGCTGTATTAAGATATAAATTATAGAAAGATATAAAGATATTATTTTAATTTCTGTAACTCTGAAAGTTCCCTGGTGAATTGCTTTATATTTTTAAATTGTTTATAAACGGAAGCAAACCTTATATATGCGACCTTATCCAGGTTTTTTAATCTTTTTAAAACGAGGTTTCCTATTTCTTTAGATTGTATTTCATTTGAAGGCATGCTGGAAATTTCGTTTTCTATATCATCTACAATTTTATTTAAGACTTCAGCGCTTATGTCTCTTTTTATGCAGGCCCTGATCAGTCCGCTTAATATCTTATTTCTATCAAAAGGCTCTCTTGTATTATCTTTTTTTATGACTGCGATTGGCTGATCTTCCAGCCTTTCATAAGTTGTAAATCTTTTACCGCATTTTTCACACATTCTTCTCCTTCTGACGCTGTCGTTTGAGTCTGTTAACCTGGAATCTATTACTCTTGTATCGGGATTTGAACAAAATGGACATTTCATTTTTTTATATTCCTTTGAAAAATGGTTTAAATATTTTTTTAACTACCGGGCTTATATCTTTTCTATTGGCAGTATAGTATGTCTTAAGAAGGCCAAAGCTTTTAATGCAGTAAACCATGGTTATAAGAATCCCAAAAATAAGCCACCAGATACTTCTCTCGTAAATCCCAAGAAAGAAAGAAAAGAAAAAAAACCCGAGTGCAGTTGAAAGATAAGAATCTTTTAGAATAAAAAGGGCAACTGGCACAAAAAGAAGATAAAGGAATAGAAATGTCATTGGTGAAAGGTAAAGCAGCCCTCCTAAAAATGTAGAGACACCTTTTCCGCCTTTGAGCCCGATAAAAATCATCCAGTTGTGTCCTATTACTGCAAAGACAACTGCGAGCAGCGGAATGAAGATATGATTTGAAAACCGGGAAGAAAAGTAAGCAACCAGCGCTCCTTTTCCTATATCGGTAATTAGCACCATTATCCCGGCGAGCCTTCCCACACTCGTAAAGGTATTCATGCCGCCGACATTTTTGCTTCCTTCCTCATAAATATTAATCCCCTTCATTCTTCCGGCAATGTAAGCGGACGGGAAAGAACCAATAAGATATGAAATAATTAAAATAACTGCGGTATTCAGGTAAAAATTTTGAAACATCATTTCTTTCCTCTGACCAATTATAATTATCAGCTGTAATCTGGTTTATCAACAAGCTTGAATACATTCTTATGTAGGGATTATATCATAAAGAAAATTCATAAAAAATCTGTTAATAAATAAAATTCTATTGACAACAAATTCCTATCGTTATATTATATAAAAACTTAATAAAGTCACTGGCAAAAGTAAGTATTTTATTATATTAAGAATTTTAAATTAATGCAAAGAACCGGAGATTTAAAATTAATCCAGGAATTAAATAGGTCCATAATCCTTAAAACAATACAGAATTATGGTCCTATTTCAAGAAGTGAAATAGCTAAAAAAAACAAGATAAGTTCTACAACGGTAACTGCGGCAGTAAAGAAATTAATAAGACAGGGACTGGTATATGAAGAGGGGATAGGAAAATCAAGCGGTGGCAGAAAACCCATACTATTAAGGTTTTCTTCAGACAGTAAGTTTATAATTGCAGTTGCAATTACAAATTCTGTAATAAAAATAGCCGAGGCTAACTTAGAAGCAAAAATCAATAGACAGGGAATTTATCCTGTAAATAAACTAACAGGAAAGGCATTTATTGAGTATTTACTGAAATCTATTAGTAAATTTTTAAAAGAATATCCTAATCTAAAAAAATGTATTGGAATTTCCGTTACTTCCCCAGGAATCATAAGTGTGGATAAAACTGTGATTCATGTAAACACAAAATTAAAATTAAAGGACGTTCCTCTTAAAGAGATAATTGAGAAACAATTTAAACTAAGGGTCTGGTTGGAAAATGACACTAATGCAATTGTTTTAGCGGAAAAAAGATTTGGAGTGTATAAAAAGTTGAAGAATTTGGTCTATATTACAATTGGAGACGGAGTAGGAGCCGGGATTATAGTAAACGACCATATCTTTCGCGGGCATAGCGGTGGAACAGGAGAATTTGGTCATACAACTATAGATATGAACGGTATTATCTGTGATTGCGGAAATAGAGGCTGCCTGGAAAATTATATTAACTGGTCCGCTGTCTACTCTAAAATATTGTCTTCTGTAGCCCGGGGAGCAAGCACCATGATGCTTGAATTAGCAAAAGGGGATATAAAGCAGGTTACCCCGGCTATTTTCCGCGAAGCTCTGGAAAAAAATGACAAATTAGCAAAGGAAATTACGAGTGAAACAACTGAATATCTGGCGACAGGAATTATTAATCTCGTGAATATGTTAAATCCTGATGTAATAATTCTGGGCGGAAAACTTGCATATAATAATCATTTTCTTATTTCAGAGGTAAAGAAATTGGTATTCAAGCGAGCTCTAAATATTTTAACTAATAAACTGGAGATTTGTTCTATCTCTTTAGGGAAGGATTTTAGAATAATTGCTTCTGCAGCTATTCCTTTAAGGGAAATATTCCATTTTTCTGTTTCTGCATAATTTGGAATCATGAAAAATAAAAAATAGCATGAAATAAAGAAAATAATTATATTTAAAATTTATAAGGTTGTTAAAGCTCTTTATCTAATAAAATTTATGCTTTTTACTTTTAAAAATATAAAAAAAGAAAATATTTTAAATAAAACCAAAAAAATAAAGCTCGCGTTTTGTCAAATAGGGAGGTGATTGATTTTTACACAAAAGTAATAGGGGTCTTCCTTTTAACTATAAGGGAAGAGAAAGAAAGGAGGCTACATGATAGAATAAAAATGAGATTTGTTTAGGAGTGATTATTTTTTAGGCTCAAGATTTCCCAAACAAATCTCAGGGAAGATTTTATAAAAATTTGTTGTATAAGTAAAATTATTAAAAGGAGAGTGTGTAAGAAATGAAAAAATCATTAATGTGGTTATTGATAATGCTTCTGACATTATCAATGGTAGCAACTTTTTCACTTGCAGGATGCAAGGAAGAGGAAGCAGCTCCTGCTGAAGAAGAAGAGGAAGCAGCTCCTGCTGAAGAAGAAGAGGAAG
>CAYRJH010000009.1:12346-21387 GCA_964424685.1 uncultured Actinomycetota bacterium
GCAGCTCCTGCTGAAGAAGAAGAGGAAGCAGCTCCTGCTGAAGAAGAAGAGGAAGCAGCTCCTGCTGAAGAAGAAGAGGAAGTAGCTCCTGCTGAAGAAGAAGAAGCGGTAGAAGAAGAAGTAGAACTGGGACCGGAAGTAGAATTAATAGTGCTAAACTACCTTGATATTACTTCCCCGGAAGCTGCAGCCTGGGATGAAACTGTAGAGAAATTTCAGGCAAAATATCCAAATATTACACTGACAATTGAAAATAGTTTTGATGAAGCATATCATCAGAAACTTGCTGCACTGGCAGCTGCCGGAGATTTACCCGATGTTATGTATCTGTGGCCGGGTGGAAGAAGTGCCGAGCTCTATGAAAATGAACTGGTAGAGGATCTTTTCCCATTCCTGGGTGCGGATAAAGACAATTATGCTCCTGCTGCTGTTGCACCTCAGTGGGACGGAAAACTTATGGAACTTCCCATAGCAGTTACTGCAACTCATGTAATGTATGTTAATACTGCACTTCTTGATGATCTTGGACTTAGCATGCCTGCTACATACGATGAATTAGTTGCGATGGCAGAACCAATAACTGCAGCCGGTCTTTATCCTATTATAATGCCCAATAAATCGGCCTGGGTTATGCAGTCCTGCTTCTTTAGTGCTCTGGTAGGAAGAATAGCTGGCCAGGACTGGCTGGATGCGCTGATTGCAGGAGAAGCATCTTTTACTGACCAGGAATTTGTTGACTCTCTCGCATTTGTAAAAGAACTATGGGATAACGGCCTGCTTCCACCTCAAAGTATCCAGCTGGAATATGGGGACGGTCCAAACCTGTTTGCAACCGGTAGAAGCCCATTTATGATCGATGGTGACTGGAGGGTAGGCGCAGTAGCACCTCTCCTGACAGCAGAAGAACAGGCAGATTTTGAACTTACTGTATTCCCGGATATTGAAGGTCAGGCAGGTCCATCTGGCTCAACTTCCACAGTAGCAGCAACTGGTTTTGGTATGAAAAAAGGTCTTACAGGTGATAAAGCTGATGCTGCATGGAAATGGATCTCATTCTTTGCAGGGCCTGAAGCAGCTGCAATCAGGTTAATTGAACAGGGAATGATACCATCTTACTTAATGGACATATCAGGTTTTGATATAGATCCGCTTGCAGTAAAAAGAGGTGCTTTCTATGGAGAACATCCTGGAACATATGTACTTGATGACAAAATTACCGGTGATCCGATCACCATATTAAATGATGGTCTTCAGGAACTGGCACTGGGAAATACTACACCTGAGAAACTGGCAGCAGAAATGGAAGCTGCAAGGTAATTGTATTTTGCGTTGAAAATGGGCACCGTTTAAGCGGTGCCCATTAGTATATTATGTAAATGGGATAGACTATAAAAATGGAAAAATATAAAAAAACACTTATATATCTGGTTTTCGTTTTACCGGCGCTGGCTGTTTATCTTTTAATAATAGCGGTCCCAATAATATCATCTATAGGCTTAAGTTTTACTGATTATAATATTTATAAAAATACAGCCATATGGACCGGCTTTGTGAATTATATAAAAATATTGACAGATCCGGTTTTCTGGTTTTCAATGAGGAACAATTTAATTGTAATACTTGTTTCAGTTTTTGGCCAGATACCGCTGGGATTCGGACTTGCATATCTTATATACAGAAAGCTTGTAAAGCGCTCGGGCTTTTTCCAGGCTATGGTTTTTCTACCAACTGTTATTTCTACAATAATTATAGGGATTTTATGGTCAAAAATGATTTCGCCTATTGGTGTTATACCCGGGATTATTCAGAATATTACCAATAATCCAAATTACTCATTTACTATAATGAACAGCAAGCAGCTGGCCATGATTCCCATTGGGTTTGTCCTTCTATGGATGTACACAGGTACTTACCTGATTATTTTTATGGCAAATCTCCAGAATATAGACCCTAATATAATTGAAGCCGCACAGATTGACGGTGCAACCGAGGGTCAGATTTTCAGGAGGATAATCGTTCCTCAGCTTTATGGCGTAATAGCGTTAACTGCAATTCTGGCGATATCGGGAAGTTTAAGAAGCTTTGATTTACTATTTGCAATGACAGGCGGAGGACCTGCTTATTATACTAATTTGCTGTCAATCTATATGTATAAATATGCTTTTGTTAATTATGATTATGGAGTGGGTTCTGCTGTTTCTACAGTTATGGTTATGTTATCAATTATTTTAGTAATTATAGTACGATTCGTTCAAAGAAAATTAGCTGCATCAGGAGCGTAAATATAATGTATGAAGATAATTTAGTTATAAGAAAAGAACGAAAAAGTCTTAGCAATGTACTTGCATATAGTGTTTTTATATTATTTACAATACTTACTCTTTATCCTCTAATATGGCTTTTTTACTCTTCATTTAAGCCGCAGCTTGAAATAATAAGGGATGCTTTTGCATTACCCAAAGACCCTACTTTTGGCAATTATATTCAGGCAGTAATTAAGGGAAAACTGGATAAATATGCTATTAATAGTATTATTTATACATTTGTTTCCACAGGGCTGGTTATTTTTCTTTCAATGATGGCTTCATTTGCATTTGCAAAAATAAAAAATAAAGCAACTCCATTTATATATAATTCTTTTTTAATGGGTTTGCTCATAACCATACAGGCAATTTTAATTCCACTATTTATTTCCATGACACGGATTGGACTCAGAGACACCCGTACCGGAATAATACTTATTTATGTAGCCATTAATCTCCCACTTGCAATTTATCTTGGGACAGAATATGTAAAGGCAATACCGGATTCTCTGATTGAATCAGCCCAGATTGACGGCGCCTCTTATTTTACGGTCTTTTTTAGAATTATTTTACCTATGTGTAAACCGGTTATGGTTACCATGCTTATTTTTACTGCTCTTGCATGCTGGAACGAATTTATGCTTGCTCTTGTCTTTACCAGTTCTGATGCGTCAAGAAGTTTGCCTGTAGGCATTTACTCATTCTCGGGTCCCCTTGCAACTGAATATGGGATGCAGTTTGCTGCCCTGGTTATTGGAATGACACCAATGATTTTATTATATGCAATATTTCACAAGCAGATCACCCGTGGATTTGCGGCTCAGGGAGCAATAAAAGGGTAGTTTATACTGAAGTAAAAATAATATAGAAGTTAAGTTGTTTTAAAATAATCCGATAGGATAAATACATATAAAATTTTTATAAATTATAGACATAACTAAAAATTAAAAGAAAGTCAAATATGATGAACATGACCCTAAAAAAAATATTTTCTAATATGACCCTTGAAGAAAAAATAGGCCAGATGTTTATGGTTGGCTTTAATGATATAAAAGCCGTTTCTGATATAAAGGAGCTGATAGAAGATTATTGTGTGGGGGGGATAATATATTTCAGGCGAAATATATTATCACTCGAACAAGTATCTAATCTATCTAATGAACTGCAGGGATTAGCTACGGATAGAAAACCTGATTTGCCGTTGATTATATCTACTGATCAGGAAGGAGGAATGGTAAACCGTTTATTAGGTGGAACACATTTCCCCGGGAATATGACGATAGGCGCAACAAAGCAGCCGGGTCTTGCTAAAAAAGCCGGTAGAGCAATTGCATTACAATTAAAAGCAGTGGGAATTAATATGGACTTTGCACCTGTCATGGATGTAAACAATAACCCGCTAAATATTGTTATAGGAACAAGGTCTTTTGGTGGAGATGCTGAACTGGTTGCAGAAATGGGAGTAGCTTTTATTAAAGGTATGCAGGAAGAGGGAACTATTGCCTGTGCAAAACATTTTCCGGGACATGGAAATACAGCTGTGGATTCACATCTGGAGCTCCCGGTTATTAAATGCAGCAGGGAAAACCTGGAAAAAGTAGAGATTTATCCTTTTAAGGAAGCAGTAAAAGCAGGAGTAGATAGTATTATGACTGCTCATATTTATGTGCCTGCACTGGAATCCGGCAAAGGAATCCCTGCAACTTTATCTAATAGTATTTTAACAGGCTTACTTAGAAAAAAAATGGGATATAAGGGGGTAATAATAACTGATTGTATGGAAATGAAGGCCATTTCTGATAATTTTGGAACTGTAGAAGGGTCAGTTATGGCTATTGAAGCGGGAGCAGATATAGTTCTTATATCGCATAGTCTGGATAAGCAGAAAGCAGCCATTAAAGAAACGATTAAAGTGGTAAAAGAAGGCAGGATTACCGGGGAACGTATAAACCAGTCTGTATTGAGGATACTTGATCTGAAAAGAAAAAGGATTGGATCTAAAGGCTCTCCAGTTTCTGATTACAGAAAGATAAATAAAGAAGCAGAGGAAAAAATTGCATACGAAATCTCAAAAGCAGGTGTAACTTTAATTAAGGATGAGGATAATTTAATTCCTATAAAAAATAATTATAAGAAAATATTAGTTATAGATTTCCCTGCAATGAAATCATCACCCGCAGAAGACGAAGTTAAAGGAAATGATTTACTGATTGATTTTTTAAGAAAAGAGAGAATGGATATTAAAAATACTACTATAACCGGAAAAGATGAGGGGTTATCTTTACAGGAAGGCGTTGAATTGATTATAGCCTGCACCAGTAATATTTTACAGAACACTTATCAAGCTAAAGTAATAAAAGAGCTCCAGAGTGCCGGCATTCCCGTTATAGTTATATCGGTAAATCCTTATGATTTTCAAGTTTTACCTGGAGCAACTACAATTTTAACGATTTATGATTATAGTCCATTCAATTTAAGGACAGCCAGTGAAATAATAACAGGTAAATATAAAGCAAAAGGAACTTTACCTGTAACTTTATAAATTTTAAAAGCTAATTAGAAGATTTTTTATTTAATTTACATAGAAAGATGGGAAGATGGTGAAGTTATATGAGTAGGAAATTATCATTGATAAAAAAAAAGATAAAACCACCACTTGATGATAATTTTCAACCTGTCATTTTATGGGACAGGGCTTTTCTTGAAAGTGTTAAGAATTCCGGGAAAAGTGTTCCTTTATTAGTAGGTTTCGAAAAAGAAAATGATTCTATAATGGTATATAAAACTCAGATTTTTTCAAATGAATCCGGCTTCTTCTCTCTTAATTATCAATATATTGAACGACTGGTAAAAACACTCCTGTGGATTTATGGTGGACATAAAATAATAATAGGCGGTTCGAGTGAAATTGGCAAATATATTAAAGATATTTATTCTGCGGGGGGAAAGCGTTCTTTTGATGCAAAATTTATGTCCGGTATATATGAAAAGCCTTTTAGGATAGTAACTATGGATATTAATGAAATCTCTCCCATGAAAGAAAAATCTAATTCGCTGGGCGGGCATCTCGAGGGATATCGAATCGGCTTTGACCTGGGCGCAAGTGATAGAAAAGTAAGTGCGGTTATAGGCGGCAAGGCTGTATTTAGCGAGGAAGTAGTATGGAATCCCAGTGTAAATACTGACCCCTGCTATCATTATCATGAAATTATGTCTATGCTGCATAGAGCGGCAGCACATATGCCCACTGTTGATACTATTGGCGGCAGTTCTGCAGGAATATATATAAATAACAGGGTAATGACTGCGTCAATATTCCGGGGAATTCCTTCAGAAATATTTAACAAGAAAGTAAAAAATATTTTTTTAGATATCCAGAATAAGTGGGGTGTTCCTCTTAAAGTAATAAATGACGGCGAGGTTACGGCACTTGCAGGCTCCATGTCTTTGAAGAAAAATGCAGTACTGGGTATTGCTATGGGATCCAGTGAAGCGGGAGGTTATATAAATAAAAAAGGAAACATCAATAACTGGTTGAATGAACTGGCTTTCATACCTGTTGACATAAGCAGTGAGGCGCCTATTGATGAGTGGTCCGGTGATCGTGGATGCGGAGTACAATATTTTTCACAACTGGCAGCTGTACGGCTTGCTAAAAGAGCAGGGATAGTCCTTAATGAAGATAAAACACCTGCAGAAAAATTAAAGTCTATTCAGGAGTTAATGTCCCGGGGGGATAAATGGGCGAAACAAATTTTTGAAACAATCGGCTGCTATTTAGGTTATGGTATTGCTTATTACGCTCAATTTTATGAAATAAAAGCTGTTTTAATACTCGGGAGAGTTACATCAGGAGAAGGTGGTAAAATAATCATGCAAAAAGCAAAAGAGGTCCTGAGTAAAGAATTTCCAGAGCTTTATGATAGGATTACACTCAACCTTCCTGATGAATCAAATAGAAGAGTAGGTCAATCTATTGCTGCAGCCAGCTTACCATTGATAATAGATAAAAAGTAATACTTGAATAATTAAATTATAAATAGGAGAGTTTATAAAATGATTAATAAGGATAAAACTATTATTCTAAATGGCACAATAATTACTCCTTTCCAATTACTTAAAAATAAAGCCATTTGTATTGAAAAAGGAAAAATAAGTTCAATCAAAGATAGAAAATATATAATTAACCATGTAAATACAGAGATAATAGATGCCGCAGGTGGATTTATAGTTCCCGGTTTTATCGATATACATGTGCATGGTGGAGGTGGATTTGATGTAATGGATGGAAACTACGAAGCTGTTAAAGAAGTGGCCATAACTCATTCAAGATTTGGTACAACTGCTTTTCTTCCCACTACTATGACTATGAGTAAAGAAAAGATCCTAATAAGTCTTGAAAGCATTAATAAAGCGTTTATAGAAGGAACCGGAGCTGCTGAAATTTTGGGAGTTCATCTTGAGGGTCCTTTTATAAATCCTCAAAAAAAGGGTGCACAAAAAGAAGAAGATATAATAAAAGCTTCAGTTGAGGATTTTATTGAATTCAATCAAGCTTCTGGTAACTTAATCCGTATTGTTACAATTGCACCTGAAATGCCGGGGGCAATAGAACTTATTCGCTGGCTACATAAGAATAACATTATTGCTTCGGTAGGACATTCAAATGCTACTTATGGGGAGGTACAGGAAGGTATAAAAGCCGGCCTGACTCATGCTACTCATATCTTTAATGCTATGAGAGGATTCGATCACAGAGAACCCGGAGCAGCAGGGGCAGCATTATCATCTCCAAAATTGATAGTAGAGATGATTGCCGATGGAGTACACCTGCACCCTGTTACTATGAAAATGATTGTAAAAATAAAGGAACCAGAGAAAATAATTCTTATTACAGATGCGATAAGTGCAACAAGCAAACCGGAGGGTACTTATAGTCTGGGTGGACAGGAAGTTATGGTAGCTAATGGAGAGGCAAGATTAAAGGATGGAACTTTAGCCGGAAGTATTTTAACTCTGGATAAAGCAGTAAGAAATATGGTAAATATTGCAGGGATATCATTAATGGAGGCAATCAGGAAGGTAACCATTAATCCGGCAAAGTGTCTGGGGGTTGAAAATAAAAAAGGAAGCCTGGAGCAGGGCAAAGATGCCGATATAGTTATCCTGGATGGAAACTTAAAAGTCAACGTTACTATGGTAAGAGGTCAAATTGTTTACAGGGGAGAACTGTAAAATAATTTAGGAAGCTATTATGTCATATATTAAAAAAAATAAAATTAAAGAGTCTTTTAGTATTGAAAATAATATTAGTGAGGGTAAAGGCATAAAAGGAGAAGCTGGGCGAGAAATATCCTTCATGAAAGCACTTATGGATAATCTTCCTGATTCAATTTATTTTAAAGATAAAAACAGCCGATTTGTAAAAATCAATAAAGCTACTGCTAAAAAAATGGGTCTGAAGACCCCAAAAGAAGCAATTGGTAAGACAGATTTTGATTTTTTCGGTGAGGATATGGCAAAAATAGCATACAATGATGAACAGAATATAATAAAAACAGGCAAACCTATTGTTGATAGTGAATATAAAGAAACCTATAAAGATAGAGAAGATAGGTGGATTGCTATAACAAAAATGCCCTGGTACGATGAAAAGGGGAACATAATTGGGATACTGGGCATAGCACGTGACATATCAGACAGAAAGAAAGCAGAAAAAAAGATAGAATACCTCTCCTTCCACGATACCCTTACGGGCCTTTACAACAGGGCATATTTTGAAGAAGAGCTAAAAAGACTTAATACTCCGAGACAGCTTCCACTTATCATAGTAATGGGGGATGTAAATGGCTTAAAGGTAATAAACGATGCATATGGGCACGCAAAGGGAGATGAATTCCTGATAAAGATAGCTGGTATACTAAAAGATTCCTTCAGGCAAGAGGATATATTATCAAGATGGGGAGGAGATGAGTTTATAGCAATCCTACCCAAAACCACATGCGGGGATGCCCAGAAGATCATAAGAAGAATCAAAAGCTTATGCAAAAAAAGAGGTATAAAGAATATGCCCTTAAGCATCTCCCTTGGAGTCTCAACAAAAAGAGAACCAAAAGAGGCAATAGACGATGTAATAAAAAAAGCTGAAGACAAAATGTACAAATGCAAAATATCCGAAAGTAAATCGGTCCATGAGAGCCTTGTAGAATCCCTTAAGGAAAACTTAAAAAAAGGAGATGTAAGAAGCGGCAGAAGCACTAAGGAAATGGAAGACTATGCGCTACTTCTTGGAAAGAAATTAAATCTATCCGCTACCAAGCTTGAAGAGCTGAAGCTTCTAATAAATCTACATAATATAGGAAAGATTGCCCTTGTGGACGAGATAATGTCTAAAAGGGGAAGGCTTACAGAGGAAGAATGGGAAATAATAAAAGAACTGCCTCTAATAGGATACCGCATTGCAGAATCATCCCAGAAACTTAAAACCATAGCAGAGCCGATACTGGCCCACCATGAATGGTACAACGGAAGCGGATACCCAAGAGGCATAAAAGGTGAAGAGATTCCTGTGCTCTCGAGGATTTCGTCTCTTGTAAATGCCTATGAGGCTATGACCTCTAACAGGCCCTATAGAAAGAAAATGACAAAGAAGCAGGCAATAGAAGAGATTAAAAGGTGCAGTGGCACGCAGTTTGACCCCGGGATAGCAAAGATTTTTATTGAGGTACTGAAAGAAGA
>CAYRJH010000009.1:21487-27934 GCA_964424685.1 uncultured Actinomycetota bacterium
CAAAATAATAAAAATCATTTATAATTCACTTGACAATGGTTTTACTGTTTAATAAAATATTATCAGTAAAAAAGGTTGGTGGGCGTATTGTTTAATGAATATGATAAAAGTTATCCCATAGAGCTGGTAGCTGATTTTTTAGGAGTAAACAGCAGGACACTCTATTATTATGAAAAGTTTAGACTGGTATGTCCTTTAAGGCGGGGCAGAAAAAGATATTATTCAAAAGCTGATATCAGATGGCTTGAGTACATAAGGGAGCTTATGTATGATGAGGGGTTGAATTTAAGATCAATAATTATTCTGATAAGAAGAAGAGATAATATAATCTTAAGTAAGTGTCCTGAAGAAGTAGTGGATTGTTTTAAAAATTACCTGATGCATATCAGTAGAGATGAAGAATGATCATTAGATTCTTCATTCGTAATAGATTATTAAAATTTATTTGATTGTAAAAAAGGAAATAATTAAGGAAAGGATGTATATATTATGACAAAGGCAGTAGGGATTGACCTTGGAACAACTAATTCATGCATAGCGGTCATGGAAGGCGGTAAACCAACAGTTATAACCAATAGTGAAGGAAACAGAACGACGCCTTCTGTAGTTGGTTTAACTAAAAAAGGGGAAAGGCTTGTGGGACAGCTGGCAAAAAGGCAGGCAGCGCTGAACCCTGAGAATACCGTTTATTCTATTAAGAGATTTATCGGCAGGAAGTATAGCGAAGTTGAGAGTGAAAGAAAAATAGTGTCATATGTAGTAAAAAAGGGCAGGAATGATCTGGCGGAAGTAGAGATGGGAGGTAAGTACTATACCCCCGAAGAGGTTTCGGCGATGATACTTCAGAAACTTAAGACAGATGCCGAAAGCTATCTGGGAACCCAGATCACAGATGCTGTAATTACCGTACCTGCTTATTTTAATGATTCACAGAGGCAGGCAACCAAAAATGCGGGTAAAGTCGCAGGGCTTAATGTTTTAAGGATAATAAATGAGCCGACAGCAGCTTCACTTGCTTACGGGCTTGATAAAAAGAAAGAAGAAAAGATCCTTGTTTTTGACCTCGGTGGCGGAACATTTGATGTATCAATACTTGAGGTTGGAGAAGGAGTATTTGAAGTAAAAGCAAGCCACGGCGACATGCATCTTGGTGGTGATGATTACGATGACAGGATTATGAATTATGTAGCAGATGAATTTAATAAAGAGCATGGAATCGATTTAAGAAAAGACAGGCAGGCCCTTCAGAGACTGATTGAGGCATCAGAGAAGGCAAAAGTGGAATTATCTTCGGTTACGGAAACAAATATAAGTCTTCCATTTATTACTGCGGATGCCAATGGGCCAAAACATCTTGAGGTAAAGATAACAAGAGCTAAATTCGAACAGCTGACAGCTGACCTGACTGCCAGATGTAAGGAACCCCTTGAGAAAGCCCTAAAAGATTCAGGACTGAAGACAGGTGATTTAGATGAAGTTATACTTGTCGGTGGGGCAACCAGAATGCCGGTCATCCAGCAGCTGGTAAAGGATTATACCGGTAAAGAACCCAATAAGGGGGTTAATCCTGATGAAGTTGTTGCAGTCGGAGCGGCTATCCAGGCTGGTATACTGAAAGGAGACGTAAAAGATGTAGTGCTTCTGGATGTAACTCCTCTATCCCTTGGTATTGAAACTCTGGGCGGGATAATGACAAGATTAATTGATAAAAATACAACAATTCCCACCAAAAAAAGTGAGATATTTACTACTGCAGCGGATAATCAGACCAGTGTTGATATCCATGTCCTTCAGGGAGAACGCGACATGGCAAGAGATAATAAAACTATCGGCCGGTTCAGGCTCGATGGAATACCGCCTGCTCCGAGAGGAATCCCGCAGATAGAAGTAACCTTTGATATTGATGCAAATGGAATTGTAAATGTTACTGCCAAAGATACTGCTACCGGTAAGGAGCAGAAAATTACCATTACTGCAACCTCGCATCTATCAGATGAAGAAATTGAAAGGATGGTTAAGGAAGCAGAGGAGCATGCGGAAGAAGATAAGAAAAACCGGACTCTGGCTGATGCCAGAAATAACGCGGATAACCTGATTTATTCTACAGAAAAGCTTTTGAGGGAAGTTGGCAGTAAAGTTCCCGAAGATATGAAAAAGAGCATAGAAGAGCAGGTTGGAGCTTTAAGAAAAAGTTTCGAATCGGATAATGCTGATGAAATAAAAAGAGAAACAGAAAAATTACAAAATCTGCAGAATGAGTTGTCACAGAAACTTTATGCCCAGACTGGAGCAGGAACCGGGACCGGAAGCGGAGAACCCGGAGGCGAAGATTCAGGAAGTCAGCAGGCCGGGGGTAAGCAGGGAGGCAATGAAGAAGAAGTAATAGATGCAGAATTTGAAGCAAAAGATGATGATAATAAATAAAGCAGAAGTGAAAAAACCTGAGAAAATAGAAATAAATTAAAGGTAACGGTTTTATGGCCGAGCTTTTTAAAAGATCTAATTATTAAATATGTCTGCCCATAACCTTTTAGCCAGAGTTATGGGCAGACATATTTATAAAGGTATAAAGGTGAAAATAAATGGTTGAATATAAGGATTATTATAAAACATTGGGAGTGGGCAAGAATGCTTCCCAGGACGAGATAAAAAAAGCTTATAGAAAGCTTGCAAGGCAGTACCATCCGGATGCAAATCCAGATAATCCTAAAGCTGAAGAAAAATTTAAAGAAATCGGGGAAGCATACGAAGTACTTAAGGATTCCGAAAAGAGAGCCAGGTATGACCAGCTGGGCGCAAACTGGAAACAATATGCACGTACTGGTGCAGGAGGGCCCGGCGGCGGAAGAACATATACGTATGATTTCGGAGGAAAGGGCTTTAACTTTGAGGATCTTGGAAGCGGTTTTTCTGACTTTTTTGAAATGTTTTTCGGAAGTAGAGCGGATGAGAAGTTCTCCGGTTTTGATTCCGGTTTTAGTTCACAATTTGGTAGAAGATCCGGGACAGCTGCTTCACAAAAGGGTCAGGATATGCAGTCCAGCCTTAATATAACTTTGAGGGAAGCTTATATGGGTACGCAGAGATCATTTAAACTTCAGAAAGAAGGAAAAGTCAGGACAATTAACATAAAAATACCCGCAGGTATTAAAGACGGCGGTAAAATCAGGGTAGGCGGAGAAGGTGCGCAGGGTTTATCGGGCGGTCCGGCCGGAGACCTGTATTTAGTTGTAAATGTCAGTCCGCATAATTTTTTTACCAGGAAGAATAATGATCTTTACTGTGAAATACCCGTTACCATAAAAGAGGCTTATAATGGAACAAAGATAGATGTACCGACTTTTGAGGGAAAAGTTATGGTAAAAGTACCTCCAAAAACCCAGGGCGGGAAAACACTCAGGCTAAAAGGCAAGGGAATGCCTGAATTAAAAGGCGGAGGATATGGAGACCTTTATGCCAAAATTAAGATAGTGCTGCCCGGGAGATTGACAAATGAGCAGAAAAAACATTTTGATGAATTTTTAAAAAGTTATGAGGAGAATCCGAGAGACAATATTGTTGTATAACTTTTATATTTTATAGGGGAAATAATTGCAGTGATAATTTATATGATAATATAGATTGCAATGACAGGAGTGATTAATAAATGCAGATTGATAAATTTACTATAAAAGCGCAGGAACTGCTTTCGGAGGCGCAGAGGATAGCGTCTGAGAACGGAAACCAGAGTGTTGATGATGTTCATTTGATGTCTGCCATGCTGGAACAGAAGGAAGGAATAATAATACCTGTACTTAAAAAACTTGAGGTTAACATTGATGATTTATCAGGCAGGATAAATGATGTGCTTGTAAAGCAGCCAAAGGTTTCCGGGCAGGCGGCACAGTTATATATAAGCACCGGGCTTAATAATGTCTTAAATAATGCGTTTAACGAAGCCGGGCAGTTAAAGGATGAATATGTATCGACCGAACATATCTTAATGGCCCTTGCCCAGAGCAGCGGTGAGATAGGCGAAATTTTAAGACAGTATGGTGTGACAAAAGACAGCATATATAAGATCCTGGTGAGTATCAGGGGCAGTCAGAGAATAACGGACCAGAATCCTGAAGATAAATACCAGGCGCTTGAAAGATATGGAAAAGATATTACTGACCTGGCAAAGAGAGGCAAACTTGATCCGGTAATAGGGAGAGATGATGAAATCAGGAGGGTGATCCAGGTACTTTCAAGGAGAACAAAAAATAATCCGGTTCTTATCGGGGACCCGGGAGTAGGAAAGACCGCTATTGTTGAGGGCCTTGCCAATAGAATAGTATCCGGAGATGTTCCCGAAGGACTTAAAAATAAAAAAGTAATAGCGCTGGATATGGGCTCTCTTGTTGCTGGTTCCAAATACAGGGGTGAATTTGAGGATAGGTTAAAAGCGGTACTCAAGGAAGTATCAAAGGCGGAAGGGAATATCATATTATTCCTGGATGAGCTTCACACGGTAGTCGGGGCAGGGGCGGCGGAAGGAGCTGTTGACGCGTCAAATATGCTGAAACCAATGCTTGCCCGCGGTGAACTGCATGCCATAGGTGCAACAACTCTTGATGAATACAGAAAGCATATTGAAAAAGATGCCGCTCTGGAGAGGAGATTTCAGCCTGTTCAGATAAAGGAACCTTCAGTTGAAGACACTATATCCATACTAAGGGGATTAAGGGAAAAATATGAGGTGCACCACGGTGTAAGAATAAAAGATTCTGCCCTTATTGCAGCGGCAGTTCTCTCAGACAGATATATTTCTGACAGATTTTTACCGGATAAGGCTATTGACCTTATTGATGAGGGTGCCTCAAGACTGAGGATTGAGATTGACAGCATGCCAACGGAAATTGATGAAGTTGAAAGAAAAATAAAACAGCTTGAAATAGAAGTCCAGGCGTTAAAAAAGGAAAAAGATAAAGCATCTCTCGCACGGATGGAAAAAATAAAGAAAGAGCTCGCAGGTCTTAAAGAAAAGAGCAGTTCAATGAAGGTCCACTGGGAGCAGGAAAAAGAAATAATAAAAAATATAAGAAGTTTAAAGGAAGAGATAGAAAAAACCAGGGTAGAAGCCGAGCATGCAGAAAGGGACGCAGATTTGCAGAAAGCAGCAGAATTAAAGTACGGGAAACTCCTGGAACTTCAGAAAAAGCTGGACGAGGAAAATAAAAAACTTGAAAAGCTGCAGAAAGACCAGAAGATGTTAAAAGAAGAAGTGGATGAGGAAGATATTGCAGAGACAGTTTCAAAGTGGACCGGTATTCCGGTTACAAGACTGATGGAAGCTGAAATTGAAAAGCTTATTTATATGGAAGATAGGCTAAAGATGCGGGTTGTAGGGCAGGATGAGGCAATAACTGCGGTATCCAATGCCATAAGAAGAGCAAGAGCCGGTTTGCAGGACCCGAACCGCCCCATTGGTTCATTTATATTCCTGGGGCCCACCGGAGTGGGCAAAACCGAGCTTTCAAAAGCCCTGGCCGAGTTCTTATTTGATGATGAAAGGGCAATGATAAGGATAGATATGTCAGAGTATATGGAAAAACATACCGTATCAAGGCTTATAGGCGCTCCCCCCGGTTATGTAGGATATGAAGAGGGAGGGTATCTTACGGAGGCCGTGAGAAGGAAACCTTACAGTGTCATACTCCTGGATGAGATCGAGAAAGCTCACAGCGATGTTTTTAATATATTGCTTCAGATAATGGATGACGGGAGGCTTACAGACGGACATGGAAGGACAGTTGATTTTAAAAACACAGTTATTATCATGACATCCAATACCGGCAGCCAGTGGATAACTGAACTGGGCGATAAGGATGAAGAGGAAATGAAAAAAAGGATTACCGGGGCAATGAAGGCTGATTTCAAGCCTGAATTCTTAAACAGGGTCGATGATACAGTTATTTTCCACCGGCTGGGCATTGATGAAATAACAAATATTGTCGAGATTCAGATTGAAAGATTAAAGGGAACTTTAAAAGGGAAGAAACTTGACCTTGAAATAACCGGTAAAGCCAAAAAACTCCTGGCAAAGGAAGGATTTGACCCTATTTACGGGGCAAGGCCGCTGAAGAGGGTTATCCAGAATGAAGTGCAGAATGTACTGGCAATGAAACTTTTGAACGGTGAGATAAAAGAAGGGGATAAAGTAACAGTTGACGTAACCGGCCCCGAAGGAAGATTGCTGGATTTTAAAGTGAAGAAATCGGTTTAACCTTGAAAATGACTATAGCCAGGGATCATTGTAATTATTTATAATTTAATGTATTTTTATGCCTGAGTATTTTCCCGCAACGGATCAATAATAGAATTAAAAATTATTATCTCTACTAAAAATAAATTATGATATCAATCAATCGTATTAACTTAAGTTTTGGCGGCCGTATATTGCTTAATGATATTTCATTTCAAATA
>CAYRJH010000010.1:0-1187 GCA_964424685.1 uncultured Actinomycetota bacterium
TATTATTATATCATTAGTAATAAAAAAAAATTCGACTATTATTTCAAAAATTTGTGCGGATAGTGCAGTCTTTTTATATATTCTTAAAGAATTAAGAAATATAATATAAAGCTGTTGACAAATAAGTCACATAATTTTAGTATTAAAATGTTATGACCAAAAAAATGTATAGTTTTAGATTTAAAAAAGATTTGATGGATGATGCAAAAAAGATTGCTAAAAAGATGGATATATCACTATCTTTTTTTATAAGTTATTTAATAAAGGAGAAAATCAGCAGTTTAAATTCTAAAAACGGGGGCAGAAGTCTATTTAATGCTGGTAATAACTCCGGACAAATCTTAAATGAAATAGCTGCAGAGATAAAAGGGTTGAGGGAAGATTTAAGTAAACTCACGAAAAAACGGAAGATGGTTTTTTAAGGTATAAAATGGCTCCGCAAAATAATCCTTATTTCCTATGAAATGACTCTTAAGTATTCCTCTATCCTTTTTAAAGCTAATTCTTTACCCAGTATCCCTATAGTCTCAAACAGGGGAGGGCTTACGATGCTGTCCCATATGGCAATTCTTATAACTTCTGCAATTTTTCTAAAATTTATATTAAATTTATCCGAAACTGATCTTAGACTCTTTTCAATATCTCCGGCATGAAAACTCTTATCCAGTTCACTGAGTGCCTTAAAGGCACTCTCTAATATGCCCGGAGCATCAATGTCTTTATTCTTAAAATAAGTTTGCGATTTATCGCTGTATGATATTTTTACAAAAAAAGGACTGATCATGTCCACACTCTCTTTTAATGTTTTTATGCGTTCTTTTACAAGGGGTGTTATTTTTATAATCTTCTGCTCCAGCTCACCCGCACTTTTTTCCAGATTATCCGTTTTTTCTGATTCAAGGTAGTCTTTTATTTTATTTTTTAAAAGTTCCGCCAGATTCCCGTCACTTAGATTTCTTATATAATATCCGTTTATCCATAGAAGTTTCTCATAATCAAATTTAGCCGGTTTTTTATTTATTGAGCCGGTGTCGAATTTTTCTATCAGCTCATCAGTTGAAAAAATTGTAGTTTTCTCATCATAGGCCCACCCGAGAAGCGCCATGTAATTAAGTATTGCTTCTCTCAAGAATCCTTCTTCCATATATTTCTCAATGGAGATGGAGCCGTGTCTTTTACTCAGTTTC
>CAYRJH010000010.1:1287-27437 GCA_964424685.1 uncultured Actinomycetota bacterium
TCCTTCTTCCATATATTTCTCAATGGAGATGGAGCCGTGTCTTTTACTCAGTTTCTGGCCGTCCCGGCCGAGTATCATCGGAAGGTGCGTAAAATTGGGGGTTTTAAAACCCAGCGCCCTGTAAATCAAAATCTGTTTTGGAGTATTTGACAGGTGGTCCTCTCCCCGTATGATGTGCGTTATCTTCATCAGCGCGTCATCCACGGCAGCAGAATAATTATAGGTGGGAAGGCCGTTTGACCTTATTATAATAAAGTCCTCAATGTTTTCAGAATTAACCCTTATATCCCCGTATACCGTATCCTTAAAATCAATTGCTTCATTTTCGGGTACCAGGAACCTTATTGCGCAGGGTTTACCGCTTTCTATATTATCCTTAACTTCTCGGGGTGAAAGTTTCAGGCACCTTCTATCGTATTTAAAAGGTTTTCCTTCTTCTGTTTTTATTTTTCTTTTTTCCTCCAGCTCTTCCGGGCTGCAGAAACAGTAGTATGCTTTTTTATACAGGATTAGTTTTTGCGCAAATTCTTTATAAATGCCGGCTCTAAGTGATTGCCGGTAGGGGCCGAACTTTCCTCCGGCCTGCGGACCTTCATCCCAGTCAAGCCCCAGCCATTTTAGTGACTGGAAGATTTTACTTATTGAATCTTCCTCGTGCCTTGCAATATCAGTATCTTCAATTCTTAAGATAAACCTGCCGCCCGTTTTTTTTGCATAAAGCCAGTTGAAAAATGCAGTCCTGGCGCTTCCTATATGCAGATAGCCTGTAGGGCTGGGAGCAAATCTTACTCTTATGTCTTTATTTTGTCTAGTCATATTAAAATAATAAATGTTTATTTTTTTAAGGATTTACCCAGACTGTAACCTGCCTTGTTGTTTCTACAGGCTGTCCCCACATGGGATCCTGCCGGTGCGTATACCCGGAGGGAACTTCCGAGTATACTTCATTTTTATATTCTATATGAGTATAGCCGGACTCAATCAATAAGTGATTTGCTTCATCTATTGGCATCAGCGATACCATCGGCATAATAGGAACTTCCTCAAGATTGATTGGCATCTGTACTATGGGTTCCTGGCCGTAGCGGAATTCTTTTATAATAATCTGGTCAAGCGGTGTAAATCTATTCGGTATCATCATCTCTCCCGTTTCGGGGTTTACTACTACCTGGACATTTATCCTGTCATCCTCGGGCCTTATAAAATTTTCTATGGGGAGGTTTTTCGTTACCTCGCTCATAAATGATTTCCAGATTAATGCCGGATGGGCGCCTCCCTGGACTCTCATATCATGTATGGTTGTCATTTTTATATTAGATTCAGGATAACCCATCCATACGCAGGCCGCAAGATTTGTGGTAAATCCTGTAAACCACGCATTTTCAGCTTCATCGGTGGTACCGGTCTTTCCGGCACAGGGCCTGTCTTCAAGCCTTGCCCGGGTACCCGTTCCTCTCTGCATGGCCTGCTGTAAGATTTCTATTGCACGGTAAGCATTAATAGGGGTGATTACCTGTGCGCTTTCTTCCTGGTATTCTTCAAGAATATTACCGTCCTTGTCAACAACTTTAAGTATTGCTACCGGGTAGTGTCTTACTCCGTAATTTGCAATGGTAGAGAATGCTGTGCAGGTTTCAAGTGGGGATACGCCTGTAGTCAGTCCGCCCAGTCCCATTGCCGGGTATGGGTCCATATGGGTTTCAATTCCCATATCCATCGCAATCTTTGCCATAAGGTATGCCCCGATTCTCATAATAAGCTGGGAATATACTACATTTACGGACCTTACAGTCGCATCAAGGATTGTCATTTCTTCTACCTCATAATGGGTACCATCATAGTTACTAACCTCCCAGGGTTCACTGCCTTCAATATCAAATATAACTTTTCCATTTGGATTAAATGTCATATAGGGGCTGATTCCCTGCTCCAGAGCTGAAATGAGGGCAAAAACCTTAAAGGTTGAGCCGGGCTGTCTTTTACCCTGGGTGGCAAGGTTAAACTTCATTTCCGAAAAATCTTTTCCTCCCACCAGGGCTTTTATGTATCCATTCCGCGGGTCCATAGCCACAAGGGCGGCTGGGGGGTCTTCGGGGTCGGGGAGGACTTCTTTAATTGCATTTTCAGCGGCAATCTGCATTCCAGGTTCCAGGGTAGTGTATATTTCAAATCCGCCTTTAAAAACTCTTTCCACTCCATAATGCTCTATTAATATTTGCTTGACATATTCCACAAAGTAAGGGGCAAAAATTTCTGCTGTCTCCTCCAGCGGCCTCTGGGTGATTATTGTCATATTTATAGTATTATCGTATTCATCCTGGTCTATGTAACCCAGTTCAAGCATTTTATAAAGAACAAGGTTTCTTCTTTCAAGAGCTGCTTTCCTGTCAAGATATGGCGAGTAATTAGCACTTTTTAAAAGGCCTGCAAGCATGGCACATTCGGGAAGGTTAAGGTATTCCACATCTTTATTAAAGTAGGCTTTTGCTGCAGTCTGGACACCGTATGCACCTTCCCCGAAATAAACTGTATTCAGATACATTTCCAGTATTTCTTCCTTGGAGTAGATTTGTTCAATTTGATATGCAAGGGCTGCTTCCTTGATCTTTCTCGCATAGTTCATTTCATATTTTTCTTCCGGCATGTAAACATTTTTTACATATCCCTGGGTTATGGTAGTGGCACCCTGCTCTATATCTCCCGACATAAGATTTATAATAAATGAACGGATTATACCTTCAATATCAAATCCTTGATGCTCATAAAATCTTTCATCTTCAATGGCGATAACCGCATTAATTAGATTTTTGGGTAGCTGTTCGTATGATACAAGCTCCCTGTTTTCCTCGCCATGAAAAGTTGAAATAAGTGTACCGTCGGCGGCATATATCCTTGAGGTCAGCACAGTTTCGCTAGGTGCAAAATCTTCCAGATTCGGAAGGTCCTCAAAGAAGGAATTTAAAGCTCTGAACGCAAATACAATAATTCCAGCGAATGCAAATGTAAAAAACATCTGGCCTGCGAGAATAACGGCCAGTATGCTTATTATTATTCTGGAAATATTCTTTTTTTTATGTTTTTTTCTTAATATGGACACAGGTTAAAAAATATTTGCTTGTTAAATTTATTTTTTTAAAATCGTTAATAGCCAGACCATAAAAGCTTAATATAAAAATTGATTCTTAAAAAATCTATAAACATTTTTTATATAATAAATATCCAATTCTTTTTATCCGGTAAAATAAGAAATAACGGATATTTCAAATTAAAAATATTACCATATTTATATTTTATTATACAGAGCTTCCATTGCTGTAATTTAACCAGGGATGAATATCTTAAATTTAATTTTTTCCTTATTTATATTATGATTACCTGACAGTGTTTAATCCTTGTTTTTAAGCGAAGCAATTTAAATATTTGGGGTGGACCCTTACAGTTAGACACAATATTAACTAAAGGATAGAATAGCTTATGAGACTTAAAAGTCAATAGAATAGGAGGTCTCATCAAGAATGAGAGAAAGAAGAAGCTTTATGGCTGGATTGTCCGGTAAAACAATGATAGGGATGCTCGAAAAATTAATAGAGATCAGGAAGTTTGAGGAAAAGTCTATCCGGCTTTACGAATCCGGAAAAATATGGGGATATCTTCATCCATGCATAGGCCAGGAGGCTATTCCGGTGGGAGCCTGTTATGCAATAGGGAAAGGGGATTATATTATTTCCAGCCACAGGGGCCACGGACACCTTATCGCCAGGGGTGCCGATATAAGGAAGATGATGTCGGAGCTTTTTGGCAAGTCTACCGGTTATTGCGGAGGCAGGGGCGGTTCCATGCATATGATTGATATTGAGCTCGGAATACTTGGAGAAAACGGAATAGTGGGCGGCGGCATACCCATATCGGTCGGAGCCGGCCTCTCCTGTAAAATGGACAAAAAAGGCAATGTAGCGGTATGCTTTTTTGGCGATGGAGCTTCTAATAACGGTGTATTTCATGAAGCTTTAAATATGTCCGCCATATTAAAACTGCCGGTAGTATATATCTGTGAAAATAATATGTACGCTATTTCAATGTGTTCAAAGGATTCAGTAGCGTGTGTCGATGTAGGAAAAAGAAGCGACGCTTACGGAATTCCGGGTTATATTATTGATGGCAGCGACCCGCTGGAAGTTTACAGAACTGTTAACGATGCCGTAAAGTATGCCAGGAATGGAGGCGGTCCCTCACTTATTGAAGCAAAAACTTACCGCTTTTACGGACATCACCCGAATGATCCCGCGGAGTACAGGGGGAAAGAAGAAGTTGAATATTATACGAGTGAGAAGGACCCGGTATCAAATTTTAAAAGAAAGCTGCTTGAGGAAAATATAATAACTGCCGTAGAAATACAAAGGATTGAAAGTAAACTGGATGAAAAAATAAAAGACGCAGTCAATTTTGCAATGAAAAGCCCGGAACCAGAGCTTAAAAAGTTTCTAAAAGAAAGCGGATTATATTAAATCGGTTAAAACCATTTTGATACGGTAAATAGTCAATGATACAAATGTTTTGGAGAAAGTGAATCTATGAGGGAAATCGAGTACAGGGAAGCCATAAAAGAAGCAATCACCGAAGAGATGGATAGAGACAGCAAGGTGTTTTTAATAGGCGAGGATATCGGTGTATATAATGGAGCATTCAAAGCATACAGGGGACTTCTGGATAAATATGGACCGCAGAGAGTAATAAACACGCCTATTTCAGAAAGTGTGATAATAGGAGCGGCAATAGGAGCGGCACTTACCGGTTACCGTCCGGTAGCTGAAATCATGTTTATTGATTTTGCAGCCCTGGCCATGGACCAGATAGTAAACCAGGCTGCAAAAATCCACTTTATAAGCGAGGGCAGAGTCGATGTTCCTATTGTAATAAGGACGCAGGGCGGAGTGGGGAAAGGAGTTGCAGCCCAGCATTCCCAGAGCCTTGAAGGATGGTTTTATCATATTCCCGGACTGAAAGTAGTAATGCCCTCTACGCCTTACGATGTAAAGGGACTTTTAAAAACTGCCATAAGGGATAACAGCCCTGTAATGTTTATAGAGCATAAAATGATTTATCCTCTTAAGGGCCCCGTACCGGAAGAAGAGTACACCATACCTTTTGGAAAAGCTGAAGTTAAAAGGGAAGGCAGGGATATTACCATTTTTGCCTACTCAAATATGGCTTTAAAGTCGCTTGAAGCGGCAGAAGAGTTGTCTGAAGATGGTATCAGCTGCGAGGTTATTGATCCGAGAACTCTTGTACCGCTTGATATTGATACATTGGTAAATTCGGTTAAAAAAACAGGAAAGCTCATAGTAGTTTGCGAGGCATGCAGCAGGGGCTCTGTTGCTTCCGATATCAGTGCCAGAGCAGCCGAAAGAGCTTTTGGCTACCTAAAAGCCCCGGTGAAAATAGTGGCAGGTTTAAATACTCCCATTCCATATAACTCCACGCTGGAAGAGGCTTCCATTCCCGGGAAGGCTGATATCGTGGAGGCTGTAAAAAAGCTGCTGTAAAAAAGGCAGGTCCAATATAACTCTGAAGAAATTTTTTGTTTGCAAAGCTTTCTTAAAGTATTTATTATTTCAATTGATATTATGAAGATATTATTAATAAGCGACAAGGTAATTGAATACATATACAGCAATTCTATTACTGACAGGATGAGCGGTATAGACTTTATTATCTCCTGCGGCGATCTTCCTGTCGACTATCTTGAATTTATCATAACCTCGCTCAACAAACCGCTGTTTTATGTAATGGGAAATCATAATGCCGATAAAATTTGTACCGAAAACGGGACTAAATCAGGTTATCCTGAAGGGTGTGTAAATCTGGACCAGAAAATAGTTGAATACAATAATGTGATATTGATGGGTCTTGAAGGCTCAATGAGATACAGCGGAGGAAATCATCAGTATACCGAATTTCAAATGTGCAGGAAAATTAACAGGTTAAAACCGGCTCTTTATGCAAAAAAAATATTAAAAAAAAGATATGTGGACATTCTTGTTACCCACGCCCCGCCCTTCAAGGTCCATGACGGTGAAGATTTGTGTCACAGAGGCTTTAAATGCTTTAATAAATTCATAAAGAAATTCAGCCCGGAATACTTGGTTCATGGCCATATCCACACTTATGGTATAGATAATAACTGGATGACAACGGTAAATAACACAAAAGTTATAAATGCTTTCGGATACAGAATTATTGAAATTTAATCCGGCGGAATTTGGATGAAGGATTTACTGGAGATTAGCTTCAGGGAGTCTTTCGGTTTAAACAGAAATCATTAATAAATAAGGCAATCTTGCTAATTTAAACAGAAAGCATAAACACATCAATGAAAAATATTAATAAATCTTATGATATCTCAAATCAGGAGTTTGAAGGTGCCATGTTTAAATCACTCCTGCATGGCCTTAGATATTTCCTTATAGGTAAAAATAACGAGTTGCTGTCATTTGAGAAAGTAAAAGAAGGTTTCAACCTTTATAAACAGAGATATCTGGGAGTTAAAACCGTCAAAGTTGCCAGCATTGTCGGGAGTCTTGACAGGTATATGGATTTTGACAGGTATTTTCTTCCTAAAAAGATACATCTTCAGAGCAGGTGGGCAAAAATTCATAATTTGATTGCCAGTGATATAATCCTGCCGCCGGTAAGACTTTACAAGGTTGGCGGAATATACTTTGTTTTTGACGGCAATCACAGGGTGAGTGTTTCAAAAAAAACAGGCGTTAAATATATTGATGCGGAGGTAACAGAATTTATAACAGGTACTCCTCTTACGCCGGATATGAATCCGAATGAGATATTCGTTATGGCTGAAAAGGAAAAATTTTTAAACGTCACGGGGCTTAAAAAAAACAGGCCGGATATTAATATTAGAATAACGGCGCCCGGCCAGTATGATGTTCTACTCGGACAGATAAATAAGTTAATGGTTCAGTTGAATGAAAATAAAAAGATAGATGAAAAAATTATAACTTTTAAAGAAGCTTCACTTATCTGGTATGATAATATTTACCTTCCCGCTATTGAAATAATTAAACATTACGGGTTGCTGGAAAAATTTCCCAATAGAACAAAAACCGACCTTTATATATGGATAAATGAGCATAAAAGATATCTAAGCTTAAAATACGGCAGGGAAGTTGTAATAAAATTCGCGGCTAAAGATATTCTTTTTAAATACAGCGGCAATCCATTTAGAATATTTAAGTTAAAGCTAATAAATTTAAAATATAAGGCAATTAAATCTTTTAGGTTTTTTTCAAACTCCACCAGATTTTTGCCATAGCCACAGCCGTACTGGCAACTGTACATGGATTTATAGCAGCACTTTATTTTTATAGTATTATTTAAATTGTATTAGTCTGGTGCTTCTTAAAATTTTTTAGCTGGCATGCCGGTTACCTGAACTTTATTAACTTTGCTGTTTCTTTTATTGCTTTTTATATTAAAATTATTATTTTAGAAGCTAATTACAAAAATCAAATTACAGTTATAGAATTAATAGTTGTTTAGTTATAGAATATGGTATGATTTTATAGCAAATTTGCAAAATATATTAAAAATATGGATAAAAAAATAATCTTACTTACAAACGATGATGGGATAGATTCGGAAGGACTTTATATTTTATATAAAGCATTAAAAGAAGATAAAAGATTTAATATAAAGATTGTTGCGCCGGACAAGGAAAGAAGTGGGATCGGCCACGCTATTACCGTATTCCGTCCTATTTCTGTTAAAAAAGAATACAGGGAAGGAGAATTTTTTGGATATGCGGTAGACGGGACCCCCGCTGATTGTGTTAAAATAGCCATTAAGGATATTTTAGATAATACCCCCGATTTGCTTATTTCAGGTATAAACAGAGGCGCAAATTTAGGGGAGAATATCATTTATTCGGGTACGATTTCAGCTGCAACTGAAGGTACCGTTCTCGGCGTGGCTTCCGTGGCCGTTTCAGTTGACAACATGATTGATCCTGACTATAGTTATGCGGCTGATTTCATAAAAAGATTTGCAGGCCAGATAATAGAAAACAGTGAGATTCCGGCCGGGACTCTGCTTAATGTTAACATACCGGATGTTTGTGAAAAAGAAATAAAGGGTGTAAAAATAACAAGACAGAGTAATGCAAAAGTCGTGGATAAATTCATAAAGAGAGTCGACCCGAGAGGAAGAGACTATTACTGGATGGATGGGGATTATAACGGAGGACCCCAGGATGAGGACTCTGATTATGGTGCAGTGAAGAATAATTATATATCCATAACCCCCATTCACTACGACAGGACCAATTATAAAGTCCTTGATTATTTTAAAAAATGGGAAGTTGAAAAATAATGGGAGTAAGTAAAAAACAATTTATATCAGATCTTAAGATCGGCTCAAAAGTTGAATCTGTTTTTATGGTAGCAAATAAACAGGTCAGGAAGAAGAAAAATGGTGATGATTACTGCACTTTGGTACTCCAGGACAGGGAAGGAAGTATTGAGGGAGTAATATGGACCGAAGTTTACCACAATACTGGAGATTTCAGTATAAGGGATTTTGTTCTGGTAGAAGGTGATGTGGGAGGATATAAGGGCAGCAGGCAGCTTATTATAAGTTCACTCTCAAGAATTGAAGACAAAGGAGACATTAAATATTCAGATTATATAAAGACTTCCAAAAAAAATATTGATGAAATGTTTGATGAGATTAAAGAGTATATTGTGAAGATTAAGAATTTGTATGTTAAAAAACTGCTTGATTTTTATTTTGACGATGAGGATTTTATAAAAGATTTTAAAGATTCAACCGCGGCTGTTCAATACCACCATGCCTTTATAGGGGGGCTGCTTGAACATACACTTGCGGTTGTAAAAATATGTGATGCGGTTTATAAGATTTACAGGGATTTGAATTACGACCTCCTTATCAGCGGAGCCATCCTCCACGATATCGGTAAAATGAGGGAATATAAGACAGTAGTAACCACAGAGGTAACCGACGAAGGGAAACTTCTTGGACATATAACCATTGGATACGGCTGGGTCCTGGAAAAAATAAAACAGATAAAAGGTTTCCCGGAAGATTTAAAGAACAGGCTTCTCCATATAATATTGAGTCATCATGGACATAAAGAATTTGGTTCTCCCAAGAGGCCAAAAATCA
This sequence comes from uncultured Actinomycetota bacterium, assembly GCA_964424685.1. Classification (GTDB taxonomy): domain Bacteria; phylum Actinomycetota; class Humimicrobiia; order Humimicrobiales; family Humimicrobiaceae; genus JAQVEM01. The sequence goes on from CAYRJH010000010.1 coordinate 10,486, forward strand.
TGGAGGCTTTTATAGTCTATCATGCAGACCACCTGGACGCTGATATCGGTGGATATAGTATTGCACTGGAAGAAAATAAGAACGAAAGTGATTGGTCGGATTATGTAAAAAATTTTGAAAGATCAGTTCTCTTAAGGAAGCTTGAACTTCCCGATAACGGATATGACAGTGATATTGGCTATAGTGTGGATAAGGATGCCGGAGAAATGCAGGATGATAGCGGCATAAGAGAGGGTGGTAAATCCGGGAAGGAAAATGGAACGCAGAATGAATTATTCTAATCTGGATATTTCATTATTTTAGAATTAATAGTAGATAAAAATGAATATTGCAGGGTACAAAAGGGATGCGGAATTATTCCTCCATAAAAGAGATAAGGAGTATTACCTCCATTTTTCCGGGCAAAAGGATAGGCTTAATATCAGTAAGATCAATGATGAGTACAGCCATTTATTCAGCAGGGAAAATGTAAACTGCCTTAAGGATTTAAAAGATAAAAGTACTGGCTGGCAAAAGAAAAAGGCCGCGTCACTATTAAAATTCTGTATTGAAGGCTATATAGAAGCACAGACCAAAAACCTTGTAGATAAGATCGCTGAGGATGAGGCCGGGGCAAAAATTTTCATTGACGGCAAAGAGGTACCTTTCAGGTATTCTGAAATCCTGCTTGCAAATGAGTCTGACAGGGGCAGGAGGAATGCTATAGATGATAAGAGAAATAAGGTAGCCGCAGAATATTTAAACGGGGATTTATATAAATACTTGAGCACAATTCATAAGCAGGCAGTTGATTTAGGTTTTTCAAGCTACAGTGAACTTTTCTCATATCTGAAAGAAGAAAATTTTTCCAGCCTGCAGGCTGGAATGGAGAAGCTTTTGATTGAAACCCAGGATCTGTACGAGAACCGCTTTGGCGATCTGATGCAAAAAGAGTTAAATATACCGCTGACTGGTTCACGAAGAAGTGATTTCGCATTCATAAAAAGGGCAAAAAAATATGATAAATTCTTCAAAAAAGATAAGCTCGTCCCGGTATTTAAAGATACTTTATCTGAAATGGGAATAGATATATATAAATATAGTAATATTTATATTGATGTGGAAGAGAGGGAAAACAAATCACCGAGAGCATTTTGCTGTACCCCAAATGTGCCGTCAGAAATATATCTTGTTGTTATGCCTTCCGGTGGTCAGGATGATTTTGAAGCATTGCTTCATGAAGGGGGCCATGCGCTGCATTTTGGCAGCACCGGCGCAAATCTGGACTTTGAGTACAGGTACCTGGGGGATAATGCGGTTACTGAAGGATATGCTTTTTGTATGGAACAACTCATGCAGAACCGCCGGTGGCTGATTGATTTTCTTAAAATGGATAAAGATACAGCAGGAGGATTTGTGTATTTCTCGAATCTTTTAAAACTCTGGTTCTGCAGAAGATACGCCGGCAAGCTAAAGTATGAGCTTATTCTGCATGATGGCAAACCAATAGAAGGAAAAGAATCTGTTTATAAAGAAATATTATCCACAGTGAATTTAATGGAGTATCCGGAGGAAAATTACTTAAGAGACGTGGATGACGGATTTTACTGCACTAATTATATAAGAGCATGGATTTTCCAAGCACAGCTTAAAGAATACATGCATGACAAATTCGGTTATGACTGGTATAGAAAGAAAAAAGCAGGTTCTTTTTTAAGGGAACTCTGGAGTTACGGGCAGAAATATTCTGCAGAAGAGGTCCTTTCGCAGCTGGGTTTTGATAAGATGAATATCGATTGCCTGGTAAATTCACTTATAGATGAAATTAAAAGTTTTTAAAGAATTTTTTTTAGTGTAAAATTTTAAGTGTTTAAAAATAATCAGAAGGGATAAAAATTGGACCTAAAACAAAAAATAAGAAAAATTCCGGATTTTCCTAAAAAAGGAATAGTATTCATAGATATCACTACATTGATCAGGGATGGTAAGGCATTCAGGTATTCGGTTGATAAAATAGCTGAATACTGCCAGGGGAAAAAGATAGATGCAGTGCTGGGTGCCGAAGCCAGGGGCTTCATATACGGAGCTGCGGTTGCATATAAGCTGGGCATTGGTTTTATACCTGTTAGAAAACCCGGGAAACTTCCATATAAAACCAATAAGATCTCATACGACCTTGAGTATGGCAAAAATATTTTAGAAATACATATTGATGCAATAAAAAAGGGTGACAGGATTTTAATTGTAGATGACCTGGCGGCAACAGGAGGTACTGCAAAAGCTAAAGCTGAACTTGTTGAAAAAATGGGCGGCGAAGTCGTAGGAATTTGTTTTTTAGTAGAACTTGAGTTTTTAAATCCAAGAGAAACCTTAAAAGGTTATGATGTATTTTCACTGATTAAGTATGGCTCGCAATAAAAAATAGCAGGAATAAAAAGATATATAGGGAGGCGATTATATATGGCAAAAGATAAGAAAAAGAAAAAAGATATAAGCGGCGGCGGGAATGGAGAAGATAAAGGATTAAAAGATGAGTTTATTAATAAGGATACCGAAGATAAAAAAGAAGAAAAAGGTAAAAGTGAAGAAGAACTGTTAAAAGAGCTTCAGGAAGAAATTGATAGATTAACCACCAGGGATATTATAACCCAGATGATGATGTCATTATCAAGTCTCGCCTATAAAAAAATGGGGCTTCCTGTTGGAATAAATGATAAATATAAAGACAAACAACAGGCCAGGCTGGCTGTGGATGGTTTTAATGGACTATTTAAGGTTATAATGGATGAGGTAAGCGCGGAGGAGAGAGAAAATTTACAGTCTTCTCTGTCTAATCTGCAGATAAATTTTGTTAAGGCATTTCAATAATATTTTTTACGTATTCCTTTGCTTCTTTTATGGCAAGCTTTACGGCCTCTTTCGGGGTTTTGGCTCTTATTATATCCGGGGTGATCTCGCTAGAGTAGGGACGGACTTCCCACGTTTTTAACCCGATTACAGGTTTGCTAAAAGTCAATGCATAAGCAATTTCCGAAAGAGTGCCGGAACTTCCATCAATTGCAATTACCGCGTGTGATGAAAGCACTACCAGTATATTCCTGGCATAACCCAGGCCGGTAGGTATTTTTATATCAACATACTGGTTTGCATCATTTTCATTTATAGTGGGGAGTATACCTATTGTAAGCCCGCCTTCTTCTTTAGCCCCTTCACAGACTGCTTCCATTGTTCCAGTTAAACCCCCGCAAATCAATACTGCGCCATTTCGTGCAATTTCCTTGCCGACCTCACGCGCAAGGCTGTAAATTTCACTGTCTATTTTACTGCCGCCGATAACAGAGATTTTTATTATATCTTTTTTTTTATTCATATTCATCATCGTTCTGTCCTTTCAAGTGCTTTTGAAATATTATACATAATATTATTATAAAATGTTAATGAGGGTAATGGCGTTTTTAATTTGCTTTTAAACCGGGAATTCCTGTTGGCGAAGTTATTGCAGTTATATTAATTGATGGCTTGTAAGAAAAACCATGACTATCCGGCAGCTGTTAAGCTATTTGACAATTTGATTTTTAATGGATATACTCATATACGTAAAAATACAATACTATTACAGCAAGAGGTTAGATTATGGTAGAAAGAAAACAGGATTATTTCAGAGTTCCTATAACTATGCCTTCAGGTATGGTTTCATATCTGGAAAATCTGGGTATTGAATGTAAGAAATCAGGTGGACACAAAATAGCAAATACGATGATAGTAAGAAGCGCAGTAAGACTTTTAATGGATATGAACCTGGATATTTCAGGTGTAAAATCTGAAGAGGAACTTGAAAAAAGAATGAAAGAGGCTGCAAGAAAATATTAGGACATTGCCGTGAGCTTCTTAATTAATTTTTAGCAGAATAAAATTTTGCATGCAAATGACTGCAGCATAACCGCAGCAAAGACAGTTTTTACTATTATAATATCTGCTCATTTATTTAAAAATTCTGCATAATTCTTCTAATTATTCATTTATTTTAAATTCTAAATATTTATAATAGTAAATACGGTATATACGCTTTTATGCTTTCTGTATTCTTATTAAGGGGTTTCCAGACGGAGGTCAAATTGGTATGCAGGATATAAAGATTGAACATGTCACAAAAGTTGATTTAACTATTATAGGTGCCGGTCCCGGGGGCCTGAGCGCGGCATTATATGCTAAAAGGGCCGGTTTAAATTTTGAAATTGTGGAAAAATTAATGCCGGGCGGTCAGATAATAAACACTGAAATTGTTGAAAATTACCCCGGGTTTAAGGAAAGTATATCAGGCTATGAACTTGCATTGGAACTTGTAGAACACTGCGAAAAATTCGGGATAAAAGTAAGGGATTATTTTCCTATAGATTCTATTGAACATCTTACCGGTGACAGAAGCAGTGATAAAAATAAATCTTATAGATTTAAGTGCTCGGGCGACAGCGGTATTATTTGGACAAATGCAGTGATAATGGCTACGGGGGCCTATCCTGACAGATTAAATGTTGAAGGGGAAAAAGAATTTATCGGCAGGGGTATTTCATTTTGTGCCACCTGTGATGGGGCCTTATATAAAGATAAGGAAGTTGCCGTTGTGGGCGGCGGAGACACGGCGCTTGACGAAGCAATTTTCCTTACAAGATTTGTAAAGAAAGTATATATAATTCATAGAAGGAACGAACTTCGTGCGGTTCAGATACTAAGGGATAGAGCATTTAAAAATGAAAAAATAGAATTTTTATGGAGTTCTGTAATTGAAAAATTCACCGGTAGTGATAAATTAGAAGAAGTCCTGGTAAGAAATATAAAAGACGATAAGACATATAAACTTAAAGTTGATGCAGTCTTTGAATATGTAGGCTGGAAACCCAATTCAGGGCTCGTTAAAGATCTGGTAAGACTTGATGAGAGGGGTTTCATAATAACAAATTCTCAAATGGAAGCATCACTCCCGGGCTTATTTGCAATCGGCGATGTCAGAAATACACCATTGAGGCAGGTTATAACAGCAGTAGCAGATGGAGCGATAGCTGCAATGTATGCTGATAGATTTTTATATAGCATCGGGCATCAGTAAAATTAAGTGTGAAATTTGGCTAATTATAAAGTGTGTTTTTTATATTTATAGTATAAAAATATTTACGGAATAAAAACGATTGCAGGATGATAATATGGAAAATAATAAATTATCAAATTTGTTTTAAATCAGCAGGATGGAAGTAATAAAAAGAAACTCATCGGGAGAAAAGGTTGCAGATATACAGAGAAGATTAAAACTGCTTGGCTATAAACTGGGAGCGGCGGAAATAGACGGAATATTTGGTATTGAAACCGGGAATGCAGTTAGAAAATTTCAGCAGGACAGGAGTCTTGTCGTGACAGGAGTTATGGATAGGGAAACATGGCAGGAGCTGGTTGATGCAGGCTGTAAGATAGGTGAAAGAATGCTGTATTTAAAATATCCGCCTTTCAGGGGTGATGATGTCAGGACTCTTCAATTATGGTTGAAAACGCTGGGTTTTTATTCCTATGATGAAAATGGAATATTCTGTGAAAAAACTCACAGGGCGCTGGTGGAATTCCAGAGGAATATGAATATTGCCAATGACGGGATAATGGGGGAAGACACAGTTCAAAACCTTAAAAGTTTAAAAAGAATTATAATCTCTAAGGAAACGTCCAATTTTCCCCTAATAAAAAATCTGGATAAAAGGAAAGAGCTGCATGAAAACAGGATTATTCTGGATTACAGCGAGAATATAGAAGATATGCGGAGCAGCGGAGAATATCTCAGCGAAAAGATATATATATGCGGCAGTATAGTAAACTTTTGCAGGGGAATGTTATCCCGGAATGGTATTGAGACGCTGCTTTCTATAAGCGGTGATGAAAAACAAAATGTATTTTTGTATGACAGAGTTGAATATATAAATAAAACTAATGCAGATTTACTTGTAAGCATAGATTTAAATTATTCGGCAGATAAAAATGCCAACGGCTGCAGCTGTTTTTATTTTAAAGGTCTTAAATCATACTCAAATGCAGGATATAGGGTTGCCAACCTTATCCAGGATAAAATTGTCAGAAATTTAAAAATGCTGGACTGCAGGGTACATGGAACAAATCATGCTATTTTAAAAGCAACAAATTTAACCTCGGTGCTGGTAGAGCCTGCTTTTATTTCAAACTCTAAGGAAAGACAAAAATTAAAAAAATCCGTTTACCAGAAAAAGATAGGCGAGAACATAGTGGGAGCTATCCTGGAATACCTTGACGAGTAAGACTAATGGCAGACAAACAGTGATATTAATAGATAGGTATGATTAATATTCCGGATATGCCAGTAAAAATACAATTTTTTATTCATTTATTTACTATAATATAATTTAATTTAATATATAAATTATTTGTTTATCCGATAATTTATTATGTATGTAATTTACGATAATTTTTATTTGAAACATGACAATGGGCCCGGTCATCCCGAAAATGCCGGCAGGCTTACCGCAATCAAAAAAGAACTTGAAAACCCTGGATTTAGAGACAGGATAGTTATTAAAAAACCGCGGCCGGCCATTGATGAAGAAATAGAGTTAATTCATGATAAAAATTATATTAAAGAAATAAGGGACTTATCAAGAAGCGGAGGTATTTCGTATCTGGACCCCGTTACTGCGGTAACAAAACATACCTACGATTGTGCGCTCCTTGCGGCAGGAGGGTGTTTTACAGGCCTGGATTTAATTTTTAATAAGAAGTCCGGATACAGAAAGTTTTTTGCAATTATACGCCCTCCGGGTCACCATGCTTTCAGGAATGCCGGAAGCGGCTTCTGTATTTTTAATAATATTGCCCTGAGTGCAGAATATGCCATGTTAAAATATGGAGTAAAAAAGATTGCCATAATTGATTTTGATGCTCATCATGGCAACGGGACACAGGATATTTTTTATAAAGACGGTAATATCTTTTATATATCTTTTCATCAATATTCCCACTACCCGGGAACAGGGAATCCAGATGAAATTGGATGCGGTGAAGGTACGGGTTTTAATTTAAATTTTCCCTTTGCACCGAACACAGATGAAACGGATTATTTAATTGCCATGAGGGATATTGTTATTCCGGTCATGGAAAGATTTAGACCCGGGTTATTTTTAGTAAGTGCGGGATATGACTCTCATTTGCTGGATCCGTTTTCTTCTCTTAATCTTACCGAAGAATCATATTATAAGATAATGTATATAATTTCCTATTTGAGTTATAAGTACTCTGAAGGAAGGGTTGGGATATTATTGGAGGGGGGCTATGATTATAATTCTACTGCAAAGAGTGTGATAAAGACTATCGAAGGGTGTTTTAATGAGAAAGAATCTCCGGATGTTATTTATAAGGATATCAACCCTGTTGAAAAAATGAAGATAGATTGGGATTTAAGAGATGATAGAATAAAGAATGTGTTAGTGCTAAATAAAATTAAGAAAATTTTTAAAGTTTAAAAAATAAATGTTATTATTAAAAAACAGGTTTAAAAGAAAGATTTTTACAATACCTATATTGATTTTAGCCGGTATGTTTATAAGCGCGCTTCCTGCCTGCAGAAATTATGATGAAAAGTTTGATGTAGTTTATTTTTTTAAAACAGGACCTGAAAAAGCTGTTCTGGATTTTTTCGGTTCTCTTAATAGTAAAGATCCGGATTTTATTTATACGAATTTATTACCTGACAAAGATAGAAACAATATAAGCAGGGAAAAATATGCAAATGAGTTAAATGAAATACTTTCCAATGTAGAAAAAATCAATATAATCAGGACAACGTATCTGGGATATGAAAATGATATGAGCAAGGTAGTGGCGGAGTTTGAAGTAATTTATACAAATGGAGAAATAAAGCATTATAAAAAATATATTTATCTGACTGAAGAGAGCAATAAGTGGAAAGTAATTTTTGAAAAAACTTTTATATAAAAAATAAATGTTTTTGTAAATAATTTATGATATTTGGTATAATATTTATCTAAGATTATGATTTCAAAGATAAAAACAATTTTAATAGTAATATTTTGTATGGCAATTGTCCTGTCATATACTCTCGCGTGTTCTCCCAGGAGCAGTGGCTTAACACAGGAAAGCGGCAATCCACAAACAGAGAATTCGGATAATAATATTATTAGCCAGAAATTAAATGAGCTACTTGGCAGAAGAATAAGCCCTCCCGTGGTTCTATCCCATAAATCTGGACAAATAATTTATGGAAGCGGTGACAGAGAATTAATTTTTATTAAAGGTTATGCTGATAAGGGAAACACTATAGAAATTTATGTAAACGGGTTATTGAACCAGAGTAATATATTCGTGGATAATAATGGAAATTTTGAGACTTTAAATGGAGTGGAAATAAGTGGGGGAAAGAATATCATTAAACTTATATCAGTAAGGGCTTCCGGAATTAAGAGCTCACCTACAGAATTTACTTTATTTTTGGACGTTCCCCAGAAGGTTGAATATAAAATATATGAAAATATTGAAAATCTAAAAGAGATAAAAGACATTTACTATACGAAAGAAATTTATCCTCTGGTATATATCAGGGGAACCCATCTGCCTTCATCCAGTGTTTATATTCAGGTAAATGATAAGATAGTCGGGGAAATTGAAAGTGATAATAACGGCATGTTTGAGCTGGGAGATATTGTTTTAAAACCAGGAAATAATGAAATAGCTGTCTGGACAGTAGCAATGGATAAATTTAGGAGTGCGCCCGTTTTTACAAATATAATGGTAAATAGGGATCTGTATGATCCAATTCCCTCTGATCTAACAGGCTACAAGCAGGGAAATGCCAACTATCTCAGCTGGAGTATAAGTCCTGATGCTGATTTCTATTCATATAAACTGGTTAAAGTAGAGGATCCCTGTATCAATCCGGAGTACCCCGAAAATGATGTCATTGCTACCTTTTCCGATATAAACGCCAAATCTTATGTTGATAATGATATAGTAAGCGGGAAAGCATATTTTTATACTTTATGGACTCTGGATAAGGCAGGACGCGCGGTATCCAGTAATGTCGTGGCTATTCCCAAACCTGTTTATTCTCTTACCTTTACCAAGGTTCCTTCTTCTATTAGCAATACTATTGCCAGAAGAGAGTGGTTTTATCAGGCCTATGAAATGACCAATATGGGTAATGTAACTGTTGATGTCCAGCCTATAATGTTATGGCTTAAACTTGAACCCAACCCTGATGAAGAAATGGAAATTTCTCCATTATGGGAGGTACATATATGGAACCCTTCTAATGGTGAATACTACTATTCAAATGAGGATATTTATTCTACTTATATTTCAGATTGGAGAAATTTCGATGGTTACACTGATACCGAGACGACGGATACACTTAGTGCAGATGGTTTGACTAGAACTGTTACTGTGGTCGAGACCACTAAAAAAACCGCGGATAGTTATGTCAACCTTAAAAGAATAATGACAAAAACTGTAAATACTACTATAACAGTGACCGATTTGACAACAGGTATCAGTACTGTAACCACTGCTACTGACAATAGTACGGAAATAGTGGAGCCTGAAAAAATAGGATCACCTATAACAGGGCTTGAGCCCGGTGAAAAAATAATAATAGAAGTTAAAGTACAGAACATTGCGGCTGAGAATGGTGAAAAGATTATTGTCCATTTTCATTTTTACCCTATAGATTGTGATGGGTACTTCTATATTGATGAGCATGTTTCTACTCTTGATATTCCAGTGATAGGTGAAAGTAGAAATTAGAACTTTTAAAACATCTTATTCCTATTATATAATATATCTTATTTTCTTAACTGAAATTTTCTATTAAAGTAATGTGTGCTTTAAGTTATGAGCAGGAAAGATAAAAAAAATAAAAATTACGGACAATCAAAGAAAAATTCAGGCAATGGGCGGGATTTAGAAGAAATGGTTGAATTTAAAAAAAATAAAGAAAAAATAACCAAAGGTGATACCGGGAAAGAAATAGAGAAAGAGCTTGAAACAGAAGAGCTGGAAGAAGAAATTAAGCTCTTGCGCAAAGAGCTGGAAAATTACAGGAAGATTGAAGAAGAATATATAGATAGAGTTAAAAGGCTGCAGGCAGACTATGAAAATTACAGGAAGAGGACCTTAAAAGAACACCTTGAACACATAAAAAGAGCGAATAAAGATTTGATAGAAAAACTCCTCCCGGTAATTGATAACTTTGAGATAGCTCTTGAAGCAGGGAAGAAGTTAGAAAAAGAGGGAGATGATTTTTTTAAAGGCATAAAGATGATTTATGAAAACTTAATGGAGCTTTTAAAAAAAGAGAATGTAAAGGTTATTAATCCTAGAGGAGAGGAATTTAATCCGGAAACCTGCGAGGCTGCCGTGACGGAGAGCGTGGAAGGTATTAATGAGGGTAATATACTGGAAGTCTTAAGAAAAGGTTATATGATTGATAATTTTTTAATAAGACCTGCAGTTGTCAAAGTTTGTAAAAAAAGTAAAAGGAGCTAAAAAATATGAGTAAAAAGAATTTTTTTGGAAAGGGGATAGGGCTTATTGCAGTGCTGGTTATTATTGTCGTAATACTGGCTTTCTATATAATAAGTTCCAGGAATGCTATGGCAGCCAAGGAGATTGAAGTTGATAATGCATGGGCCCAGGTTCAAAATGTCTATCAGAGAAGGCTGGACCTGATACCGAATCTGGTTGAGAGTGTAAAAGGTTACATGCAGCTGGAAAAAGATATATTCGAGGCTATTGCAGAAGCCAGGGCGGGTATAAATAGTGCAGAGACACCTGCAGAGCTTGAAAATGTAAATAAGGAAATTAACTCTTTTATCGGCAGTTTAAGGGTCGTAGTGGAAGATACACCCGAACTAAAAGCAAGCGAGACTGTACGCGACCTTATGACGCAGCTGGAAGGAACCGAGAATAGGATTGCCACAGAAAGAGGAAGATTTAATGAATCGGTTAGAGGTTATAATACCTATATTAAAATGTTCCCCAGGAATGCAATTGCCGGATTATTCGGATTTGTAGCTAAAGAATTCTTTGAAGCGGCAGAAGGTGCAGAGGTAGCTCCGGAAGTAAATCTGGAATTAGATTAGACAATGGTGCAAAACTTATATAAGGTAAAAAAAAGATTAATTATATTTCTTATAATATTCCTGTCTTTTCTTCTTTCATTGTCAGGGTGCAGTTCTTCCGGTAATAAAACCATTGAGGTGGATTTTCCTTCTTATATGGGATATATAAATGATTATGCCGGTAAACTTGACAGCAGCTCCATAAGCAGCCTTGAGGCCCTTGCTTCAAGAGTTGAAAGAGAAACAGGCAGTGAAATAGCGGTAGTAATAGTGGGTAATCTGCAGGGACTGACCGATGAAGAATATGCAGTCAAGTTATTTGAAAAGTGGGGAATAGGGAAAGAAAAAAATGATAATGGTATTCTTATCCTGATTGGTATTGAGGGAGAGCCCGGCAGCAGGCCTTTGAGGATAGAAGTAGGTTACGGCCTCGAAGGAGTCATAACCGATCTTGAAGCCGGTAATATTGCGGATAATATAATTGTCCCAAATCTTAAAAAAGGTGATTTCCATACCGGTTTATATAACGCGATTATTGCTATTGCCGATCAGATATATGAAGAAGAGGGCTTGCCGGCTATAAGCTCCGGGGAAAGTACGGCACCGGTTACTGCAGAGACTGAATCACCGTCTGATTTTGTTTCAGGGTTCCCATGGGGATTGATATGCTGTTTCCCGATTCCATTTATAGCAATTATTGTGATGGTAATTGTCGGCTTCTTTAAAAGAAGATGCCCGCAGTGCAGAAAATTTACGCTCAAAACAAAATCAACCGTATTAAAAGCCGCCACTTATACCGAAACCGGCAGGCAGCTTATAGGAAGAACCTGCTCGAATTGCGGATATAATGACAGCAAAGAAGTAACTATACCCAAAAAAAGTAGATCATCATACTGGACCGGCGGAAGCGGGACAAGCAGCAGCGGAGGTTTTGGCGGCGGGTCATCAAGCAGCGGAGGTTTCGGAGGTTTTGGCGGCGGGTCATCCGGCGGCGGAGGCGCCAGTGGAAGATGGTAATAAGATATTCTTAAGACAATTTATTTTAATGAAGAAAGGATTTGTGTTAAATGAAGATTGCAATATCGGGCAAAGGAGGAACAGGTAAGACGACTCTTGCAGCATGCCTTGCCAGATATTATGCCCATAAGAATTATAAGGTTATCGCAGTCGATGCTGATCCTGATGCGAATTTAGCATCAGCTCTGGGAATTGACTTTGAAAAAGCTTTAAAAATTACTCCTCTTATAGAAATGAAGGAGCTAATTGAAGAAAGGACAGGGGCTAAACCCGGCGGATACGGGGCATTCTTTAAATTAAACCCTAAAGTTGATGATATTCCCCGGAAGTTTGGAATGGATATTGACGGCGTGAGGCTTCTGGTTGCCGGAACAATAAAAGCGGGGGGCAGCGGGTGCTATTGTCCAGAAAATGTTTTTTTAAAAAGCCTTTTCAGGCATCTTGTAATACGAAGCGAGGAAATTGTAATCCTGGATATGGAAGCCGGGATTGAACACCTGGGCAGGGGAACCTGCGAAAATATGGATGCTTTAATCATTGTAGTCGAGCCCGGGCTTAGAAGTATCCAGACTGCATGGACAGTTAGAAAAATGTCCCGTGATCTTGGCATTAAAACGCTGTTTATCGTAATAAATAAATTAAAAACCAGCGGGGAAGAGAAGCTGATAAAAGACAACTTAAGTGATTTTACTATCCTTGGTAAACTTAATTATAGTGAAAAAGTCAGAGAATCAGACTTAAGTTCATCCTCTCCCTGTGATGCAGACCGGGAGTTTAAGGAATCAATTGAGAAAATTGCGGCCGGTCTGGATAAATTTATAGGTAAGAAATAAAACCGGTAATTTATTAGATTATTTATTTTATTTTTAAAATAAGAAACATTTATAAAAAATATAAGCAGCGGTAAGAGTTTGTATAAGATTACTAAAAAAGAAAAGTTAACAGAAGATACAGACAGGTTCTATATTAAGGCCCCCTTAATAGCAGATAAGGCAAAAGCCGGTCAGTTCGTAATCATAAGGATAAATGAGGAAGGGGAAAGAATCCCTTTGACTATTGCGGGTTATGACACTAAAAATGGAATAATCATACTGGTTTCAGCGAGAGCGGGCAAGACCACTTCATTATTGTCCCGGTTAAAGCAGGGAGATAATATACTGGATGTAGTGGGACCGCTTGGAAATCCTTCTGAAATTAAAAATTTTGGGAAAGTAATCTGTGTCGGTGGTGGCGCAGGGATAGCCCCCATTCTTCCTATAGCTACAGAGATGAAAAAATCGGGCAATCACGTAATATCAATAATTGGCGCCAGGAGTAAAGATTTTCTTATTTTAGAAAAAGAGATGAGAGATACCACTGATGAATTATATATATGTACTGACGATGGTTCCGCGGGATATCATGGATTTGTATCAGGATTTTTAAAAGAGTATCTGGAAAAAAAAAGTACGGGCAGTACCGATAAAAAAACAGATATTGCAAGAGTGATTGCCATAGGACCGGCTTTAATGATGCGCGCCGTATCTGAAGTAACCAGGCCTTTCAATATAAAAACCATAGTTTCACTTAATTCCATAATGGTTGACGGGACCGGAATGTGCGGATCATGCAGGGTGGAAGCCGGCGGTAAGACTAAATTTGTATGTGTTGACGGGCCCGATTTTGATGGTCATCAGGTAAATTTTGACCTGCTTCTATCAAGGCAAAAGACTTACTGCAGTCAGGAAAAAAAATGTATGGATATTTACGAACATGAATGCAGGTTAGAAAAATAGCAGCAGCGTATTATTATAATTATTATTATAATATTATTTATAAATTGCATTGCCGCATTATAAATATACTGCTCCGGTATAGGATAGTTTAAAATATGGCCAGAAAAATTAATAAAAAAGAACCAAAAAAAGAAAAGATTCCCAGAGTGGCTATGCCCGAACAGGACCCTGCCAAAAGGAGCAATAATTTTAACGAAGTTACGCTGGGATACTCTGAAAAAGATGCCCTGCGCGAAGCATCAAGATGCATCCAGTGTAAAGATCCCCGGTGTATCAAAGGCTGTCCTGTAGAAATCGATATAAAAAGTTTTATCGGGCTAATCCAGGAAAAAAAATTTGATGAGGCCCTTGAGAAGATAAGAGAGAAAAACGGCCTGCCGGCAATATGCGGCAGGGTGTGTCCGCAGGAAGACCAGTGTGAGAAGGAATGCATACTGGGTATCAAAGGAGAACCAGTGGCAATCGGGAGGCTGGAGCGTTATGCAGCGGACAGGGAAATGAAACATATTGCGGAAGGTATTAAAGAGTGCGCCTGGTCAAAAGTTACTAAAAAATGCACAAAAGAAAAAGTTGCAGTAATCGGCTCAGGTCCCGCAGGCCTTACCTGTGCCGCTGAACTGGCAAAACTTGGCTACCGGGTTACTATATTTGAAGCATTGCATAAACCGGGGGGAGTTTTAGTTTACGGTGTTCCTGAATTCAGGCTTCCCAAAGAGATAGTGCGAAAAGAGATTGATTATATTAAAAGCCTTGGAATTAAAATTGAAGTAAATATGGTAATCGGAAAAATATTGAATCTGGAGGATTTATTTAATAAGGGTTTTAAAGCAATCTTTATATCTACCGGCGCGGGACTTCCTTATTTTATGGATATTCCCGGAGAAAATCTTAACGGGGTTTACTCGGCAAACGAATACCTTACAAGGTCAAACCTGATGAAGGCTTATAAATTTCCTGAATGTGACACACCTATTGTTAAGGGGCTCCGGGTAGCGGTAGTAGGCGGAGGCAATGTGGCACTGGACTCTGCAAGGATGGCAAAAAGGCTGGGGGCAGAAAATGTTTATTTAATATACAGGAGAAGTGAAAAGGAGATGCCTGCAAGAGATGAGGAGATAGAGCACGCCAGGGAAGAAGGGATTGAGTTTAAATTGCTGGCCAAACCGGTTGAAATATTGGGTAAGGATGGCTGGGTTAATAAAATATGGTGCATCAAAATGAAACTCGGGGAACCCGACCAGTCAGGAAGGAGAAGGCCTTTACCGGTAGAGGGCTCAGAATTTGATATGGAAGTCGATATTGTAATAATGGCAATAGGACAGGGACCAAATCCGCTTCTTACTTCCACAATTCCCGGATTAGAGCTTACTAAATGGGGCAATATAAAGGCTGATCCGGCAACGGGTAAAACAAATATAAAAGGTGTCCTGGCAGGCGGAGATATAGTCACCGGCGCCGCAACAGTTATACTCGCAATGGGTGCTGGTAAAAATGCAGCTAAAACCATAGATGAATATATCAGGACTGGCAATTGGTAGAAACCCTGAAGATAAAATTAATATTTACAATTTAAAATTTATTATCAATATTCATATTTTTTTAGATTTTTAACCGGATACCTCATTTAATATAACAATTATTCGAATATGTATTATGAATTTATTTTAATTAAAAAAATATGTGGATTTTAAGTATTCTTTGAATGATAATTATTGTTAATAAGAATTATTTAATGGGTTATAATCTTAATGTCAGAAAAGTTTTAATATTAAAAAATTTATTTTAGAGTAATGGAGGTATAAATGAAGATTAAAAGATTATCGTCTAAACTACTATTTTTCTTTCTTGCTGCTGTTTTAATAGTAGGGATAATTTTTACGGGGGGCTGCAGGGCATCAGTAGAAACCGCTAAAGAAGAATATGCATCTTTTGACAGAGCAGAAGAGGAAGCAGTAATGGAGGAGGCGCCGGCTGCTGAAATGGTATTTGCAGAGGAGGAAGCTGGAGCTTCAGAAGAAACTGCAGTAGATAGCAATGACCAATATGGCGAAACTGCTGTTGCCGGTGACAGGAAAGTCATTAAAAACGCTTATCTTGAAATAGAGATTGAAAAAGGGAAATTCGAGGAAACTCTGTTTAAATTAACAGATCTTGCAGAACAGAACGGCGGTTTTGTTTCCGACAGCCAGAGCTACTCTGATACCGAAGGTGATCTAACCAGCGGCTATATTACACTGAGGGTTCCTTCTAATAAATTTAATTCTGCTTTAAGTAAAATTAAAGAAATGGGTACCCTTAAGAGTAGCTCAACAAGCGGGCAGGATATAACACAGGAATATACTGACCTTGAGAGCAGGTTGAGAAATTACGAAGCCCAGGAAGAAGTTCTTCTGGAACTGATGAAGAAGTCAACTAAAGTCAGCGACAGTATAGAAGTTCAGAGAGAGCTGAGCAATGTCCAGGGGGAAATAGAAGTAATCAAAGGAAGAATGAATTACCTGGATGATATGGTGTCTTTTTCCACTATTAATGTTAATTTTCATGAACCGGATCCTGTAAAAACTGCTGCAGGCTGGGGGTTTGTAGAAGCATTAAAGAGAGGTTTGAGAGGTGCGGTAACTGCTTTTAACTGGATAGTAATGATATTGATTGCAACAATCCCGTTATGGATTTTACTGGGGATAGTAGGATTAATAGTATGGCAGGTTATAAAGGCAAGGAAGAGGAGAAGAGCTATAAAGGAGCAGAAGAAATGAAAAATTCAGGTGTATTTGGTTATACATTGCTTATCTTTGGACTGGGAGTTATAACCGGGCTTCTCATTGCTCCCCGGAAAGGTGAAGATACAAGGAAAATAGTAATGGAACATATGGAAAAATGCTGCGGCAAAACCTGTGAAATTATTAAGGAGAAAACGGCGGAAATAAAAAAACACGCGGGTAAATATGAGGAGTCATTAAGAAAGGATCTGGAGGAAGCCTGATAGTAATTTTAATACTTTAAATATAACCATATAGGATTTTATAATTATTTATATAAGAAC
>CAYRJH010000011.1:0-25723 GCA_964424685.1 uncultured Actinomycetota bacterium
AAATACTTTATATAATAACCTGTAAACTTATTATGTATGTTGGAATATTTAGAATAATCTGATATACAGATAACTAAACTGATTTAATATCTATCATAAAAAAAAGAATAAATGGTAAAAAAAAATTTATATGTGAATTATAATGAGTATCATATTTTTTTAATGGAAAAAGATAATATTAATAAGATTTTAGGGGTAGGAATTGGTTAATACAATAATATGGTCATTAATAATCTTTGCTGCAAGAATCGTTGATGTGAGCCTTGGTACAATCAGAGTGAACATGATAATAAGAAGGAAGAAAACAATTGCTGCCCTGGTAGGTTTTGTTGAAGTTACCATATTCATAACAATTATAGTCAGGATAATAAAAGATATTGATAGTATTTACGGCATACTTGCTTATGGAGCGGGTTTTGCTGTAGGAACGGTCGTAGGAATTATAATATCGGAAAAATTATCGCGTGATTTAATAAGTACAAATATTATTTCCAGGGAATGCCATGATGAAATAAAAAATTTATTGTCAAAAGAGGATTTCGGCTTTACCTGTTATAAAGGTGCAGGAAGGGAAGGTGAAGTGGAGATTATTAATGTGGTTTGCAGTTGTACTAATCTTTCAAGATTAAATAAATTAATACATGAGGCGGACCCCCGTGCATTTGTAGCAAGTTATATGCTGGATAAGATAAGAGGAGGATTTATCAGGGGGCTAAAGAAAAAATGAACTTTATTTACATTTATCGTCTGATAAGGCATAAAAAATTATTTATGTAATTGTAGGGGTTAAGCAATATTAAGGTAAATATGCAGCACTATGGTGTTTTCTACGAAGTTTAATTTAAAGGATAAAAAAGACATAAATATTTTATAAATAAAAGCCGGATATTGATTATAAACAAATAACTAAAAAGGAGAGTAATAAATGAAAGGGGATTCTTCAAAATGTGAGCCTCCTCAAAAGAGCATTAACTCGAATTCTTTTAAAAAAACAATTGGGCCAATATCTAACCTGGAGGAATATTTAAAACCTGATTGGTGGAAAACTATTTTTAATTCAACATATTTAAAGACAGACGGCGATGTTGTTGATGATATAGATATTACGAGAAAGGAAATTGACCTGTTTGTAAAAATTCTTAAACTATCTCCGGATGAGAGTATACTGGACCTGTGCTGCGGGCAGGGCCGTCATTGTATAGAGCTGGCAAACAGGGGATTTAAACATGTTGAGGGACTTGACAGATCTCATTACTTGATTCAGAAAGCGAAAAAAGAAAGTTCATCTATTAAATTCAGAGAAGGTGATGCGAGGAAACTGCCTTATGCCTCTGATACTTTTGATACAGTAATGATTCTTGGAAACAGCTTCGGATATTTTGAAACTGCCAAAGAAGACATGACAGTGCTTAAAGAAGTTTTAAGAGTCCTTAAACCGTGGGGGCGATTTTTAATTGATTTATCTGACGGAGAGTATTTAAAGGAAAACATTAAAGCTCGATCATGGGAATGGATAGATAAAAAATATTTTGTCTGCAGAGAGCGGTCATTATCCCTTGATAAAACACGCTTGATTTCCAGAGAAATAATTAATAATGTCGATAAGGGAGTATTAGCCGATCAATTTTATGCCGAGAGGCTTTATACACAGGAAGAAATAATTGAATTCTTAAAACAGGCCGGTTTTAAGAATATCGTTTCTCATGGGACAATGACTACGGATTCAAGAAGAAACCAGGATCTTGGTATGATTGAAAGAAGAATAATCATATCAGCAATAGCTAAAAAAGAGTGGTCGCCTGTGAAAACTAAAAAACATCATTTAAGAAATATAGTTGTTTTATTAGGCGATCCCAATAAAGTTGATATTTTAAAACCCCTGTATGTATTTGACGAAGATGACTTATACACCATTGATATGTTAAAAAATTCTTTAAGGGAAATTGAAAAAAACTATGATTATAAATTCCATTACCTTGATAACCATGAAACTATGATAAAGGAACTTATTAAAAAGCAGGAAAAAGTGAAGATCGATTTTGTATTTAATCTATGTGATGAAGGATATTTTAATGATGCGCGTAAAGAACTTCATATACCCGCGCTGCTTGATATTCTCGGGATTCCGTATACCGGTTCTGAGCCGCAGTGCCTGGCGCATTGCTATGATAAGTCACTTATAAGGGGTGTCGCAGAGGAAATGGAAATACCGACTCCCCGGGCTTTTTTTATAAAATCAGGGGATACGTCATTTGAGGTTCCTTTTGAATTCCCAATGTTTATTAAGCCAAATTTTGGCGATTCCAGTTTCGGGATAACCCGTAGAAATGTAGTTTACAGCATTGAAAAGACAATTAATGTAATTTCTGAAATAAGGGATAAACTTGGTTATGATAAACCTATTTTGATTGAGGAATTTCTTTCAGGAAAAGATTTAAGTGTGGGAATAATAGGAAATTTCCCTGATTCTTATACGGTTTTACCGATAATTGAAGAGGATTACTCTGAATTGCCTCCCGGACTTCCAAGAATTTGCGGGTATGAGGCAAAATGGCTTCAGGATTCACCATACTGGAAAATAAAATCAATACCAGCCGATTTACCTGCAGATACTGAAAGGTTTATTATTGATTGCTCATTAAGGTTGTATGAAAGACTTGGATGTAAAGATTATGCCAGACTTGACTGGAGGCTTACGTTAAAAGGTGAACCAAAATTATTGGAGGTCAACCCAAATCCTGGATGGTGCTGGGATGGGCATCTTGCAAAAATGGCTGCAATAAAAAATATATCTTATACAGATATGCTTCTTACTATTTTGAAAGAAGCCGAAAAAAGGCTGAAGTCTGAAGATAAACTTGATAAATCGGTTCCGGCTAAATCAATGGCAAAATAAACGGTCTAATAAATAAAGTAAACAATATGGCTTTTTTTAAAATTTTAAAGAAGGACACTAAATCTTCTGCCAGAGCAGGGGTAATAACCACAAAAAGCGGGATAGTTAAAACACCTGTTTTTATGCCTGTAGGGACAAAGGCAACAGTTAAAGCCATAACAAATGAACAGCTTTATGAAGAAGGATGCGAAATTATACTGGGCAATCTATACCACCTGTATCTGCAGCCGGGAATTGACGTTATTGAAAAAGCAGGTGGCCTCCATAAGTTTATGAACTGGAAAAGGAGCATATTAACCGATAGTGGCGGTTTCCAGGTATTCAGTTTAAGCAAAATAAGAAAAATCACCGACAGCGGTGTTGAATTTAAATCAATAATAGACGGCTCAAGTCATTTCTTTTCTCCCGGGGATGTAATAAAAATGCAGTACAGGATAGGCTCGGATATAATTATGGTCCTTGATGAATGCATACCCTTTAATGAGGATTATAATTATACTCTTGATGCAGCAAAAAGGACTATGGAATGGGCTGAAATCTCAATAAAGACAAAAAATAAAATAAACCCTGGTGGAGATTTAAAAGTATTTGGCATAGTGCAGGGAGGCTTTATAAAAAGTTTAAGGAAATTCTGCGCTAAGTCAATATCTCAAATGGATTTTGACGGCATAGCAATCGGCGGATTAAGCGTTGGCGAAAAAAAAGAGCAGACAATTGAGATTCTTAATTATACAGCAGGGTTTCTGGATAATAAGAAGCCGCTTTATTTTATGGGATTGGGGGACCCTGCAGGAGTAATTGAAGCCATAGAAAACGGGGTGGATATGTTTGACTGTGCCATGCCTACGAGGATTTCCAGAAATGGAAGCGCTTTTACAGCAGAAGGAAGAGTCAATATAAAAAATAAAAAGTATACTTATGACTATACTCCGCTGGATGAAACATGTAATTGCTATACCTGTAAAAATTACTCAAGATCTTACTTGAGGCATTTATTCAAGAGCAATGAAATACTTTCCAGTATTTTACTTACAATTCATAATCTTCATTTTATTTTTGACCTTATCAATCAGTCAAGAGATTCCATATTATCAGGGAATTTTATTGATTTTAAAACAAAATTTTTAAAAAATTACATTAAAAATGAAGATTAAAAAATCTTTTACCCGGATTGTTTTTTTATTTATTTAAATGGGGCTCATTTTTTAAAAAAAAATTAGAAATTAAAACAAATTTTTATAATCTTTGATATTGTATACTGCGATTACTTAAGTTAGAATAACCTGTGTTAAACTTTTATAAATTTAAAATTTTAGGTATCAGTTAAGATAGGGTCAATTATCTATTTGCAAAATTTTAAAAAAAGTTAATAATAGTAATATTTGATTTTTAAAAAAACGACTATATTCTAAGGGGTGTTTATGAATTTAAAAAGAAGATTAATCAGTATTTTAATAGTAAGTATACTGATAATAAGTGTTGGTTTATTAAGCACTGCATGCCTTCCAGTTGGAACAACGGAAGAAGGCGCATCCAGTGAAGGCACAGAAGCTGTTGCAGCTGAGACGGGAGATACAAGTACCTTTGCCAATATATTTTCAAACTATGGAATATGGATATGGCTGGTAATATTGGCTGTAGCGTTTTATTTTTTACTTATAAGACCACAGCGTACAAGATCTAAAAAAGCTCAGGAATTAATGTCAGGTCTACAGAGAGGTGACGAAATAGTTACTATAGGAGGGTTTTACGGCAGGATAAAAGACGTTAGAGATGATGTTATTATAATAACTATTGCCGGCGGTGTGGATGTAAAAATAAATAAGAGCGCTATTGCGAATAAAGTAAATCAACAATAAGCATGAGAAATAAAAAAGTCCACATTACTGTTATTATTTTATTTATAATAATAATAGGAGTAAGTTTATATTATATATTCAAGGATTCTATAGCTGATTCCATAAATCTGGGGCTTGACCTGAAAGGAGGCACCCAGATTATTCTTAAGCCGATAGAAAGAGGAGGGGAAGAAATAACCTCCGAAAAAATGAATGAGACTATTGGTATTATAAGAGATAGAATAGATAAACTCGGTGTCTCGGAACCTCTCATTACAAAAGACTTTTCAAACAATATCGTAGTCCAGCTTCCAGGGGTAAAAGATCCCGATACTGCAAAAGAGATAATAGGCAAAACTGCAAAACTTGAATTCAGGCTTGTTACCGGGACGTTGATTTCCATGAAAGATAATACCTGGAGCGTTGTGGGAATGGATTACGAAAAGGGAGAACTGTTAATAGACCCTGATGCTGAAGAAACCATTTTGATAGATGATACAGATCAATTTATCGCAAGTCTTGTAACCGATCCTAAAACAAATGAATTAATCCTTGTCACACAGCAAAATCAATCAGAAGCTGAAGAAGACAACGATGGAGAGAATACTGATTCCGGCGGCCCGGGTTACGATGATGAAGAAATTATGGGAACAGTAAAATACGATTCCGGAACAAGGGAATTGTTTTTGGTAAAAAATGGAGAAGAAGTCGGCGAGATACTCATTGATTCCAGGACAGGTGCAGCTACGCTGGTCGGTCCTGTCCTTATAACCGGCGAGGGACTTGCAAAAGCAATTGCGGGTTACGATGGCTATGGAAATATAAGAGTTGCTTTGAGTTTTAAAGACGAAGCGGTCGACAAATTTGCTGAAATTACAACGGGAAATATAGGAAGGAATCTTGCTATAGTCCTTGATGAGGAAATTGAATCCGCGCCAAACATAAAAGTACCCATTACTGACGGAGCAGCGGAGATTACAGGCATCAATAGTATCGATGAAGCAAGAAAAATTGAACTCGTTCTCCAGACAGGAGCATTTCCGATCGACCTCCAGATAGAAGAAAGCAGTATGGTGGGTCCGACACTCGGGATGGATTCTTTAAGAAAGGGATTATATGCTGGTATAGCAGGCTTAATATTAATCGTTATTTTTATGTTTTTTT
This sequence comes from uncultured Actinomycetota bacterium, assembly GCA_964424685.1. Lineage (GTDB taxonomy): Bacteria > Actinomycetota > Humimicrobiia > Humimicrobiales > Humimicrobiaceae > JAQVEM01. The sequence continues at coordinate 5,899 of CAYRJH010000011.1, forward strand.
ACTACAGAGGTCTCGGGATCTACTCTGCCCTTGGACTTTTAATATATATCATAATATTCTGGGGCGTACTATCGGCGATTGGTGCGGCGCTTACACTGCCGGGAATTGCGGGAATCATATTGACCATTGGCATGGCCGTTGATGCCAATGTCATAATCTTTGAGAGAATAAAAGAAGAAATACTGAAAGAAAAATCCCCCAGGATTGCCATAATTGATGGTTTTAAAAATGCGCTCAGCACAATTGTAGATTCTAATGTAACTACTTTAATTACAGCAGGTGCGCTATATTTATTCGGTACAGGTCCCATAAAAGGCTTTGCGCTCACATTAAGTCTGGGTGTAATAATAAGTATGATGATAAGTCTTCTATTTACCAGGTCAGGTATTTTTTTGATGTCCGGAATTCCCCAAATGGCAACACCCGGATTTTTAGGGGTAAGAAGAAAGAGCGGTGAATAATATTTGAGGTTTAAAAAGTATAATTTTGATTTTATTGGTAAAAAGAGAATATGGTTTATTATATCTTTGGTAGTAATTGCTGCCGGTATAATAGGCCTGATAGTAAATGGTTTTAATCTGGGAACTGATTTTCTCGGCGGAACTTTACTTGAGTTAAAATTTGATAGAAATGCAGATACTGCTGAATTAAGGAATATTATGAGTGACCTGGGGTATCAAAATGTAATAATACAGCGTGTTACATCTGATTTGCTGGAAGCGGAATCTGATAGATTTATTATCAGGATAAAAGCTGAAGAATTGGGAAAATCAATAAGCACAGATGAAAAAGATAAAATATTAAATACTCTGGATGAGAAAATAGGTCTGGATGGACAGCCCCTTCAGGATAGGACAGTAGATCCGGGTTTTGGAAATATACTTATAATGAATGCATTAAAGGCAATTGCAATAAGTATTGCGGGTATTTTGATATATGTATGGATCAGGTTTGAATTCAGGTTTGGAGCGGCTGCAATTCTGGCATTAATTCATGATGTAGTGGTGACTTTAGGAGTATATGCTATTTTAAACCGTGAGATTAATACATCAACAATAGCAGCCATACTCACAATTATAGGTTATTCATTGAACGATACCATTGTCGTTTTTGACAGGATAAGGGAAAATACTCCAATGACAGGAAAATTAGGTTACAGAAGAGTTGTAAATGATTCAATAAACATAACGTTGTCAAGGTCCATAAATACTTCCCTCACTACATTATTTCCGGTGATTTTACTTCTTATACTGGGAACAACAGCACTGAAAGATTTCGCCCTGGCTCTTACAATCGGAATCATAGCGGGTACATATTCTTCAATATTCTTTGCAAGCCCAATTCTTGCAGTATGGAACGACAGATTTCCAAAATATAAAAAATAACAATTAAACTTTACAGGATTTAAAAAATATCGCACCTATTTAGTGTTTCTAAAAGTAAAAAATAAAAATGACTGATTTGCCTTCTAATTGGATATGCAGAAATATCGTAAAATCTGACAGGAAAATATTTAAAAAAATTTGCTGCAGTCCTCTATTATTAGAATTGCTTGCTAAAAGAAATATAGTTACCGGGCAGGAAATAATATCTTTTCTAAATCCCTCCATCAACGATTTTCATGATGTCATGAAAATGCCGGGAATTAAGGAGGGCATAAAAAGATTAAAAGAGGCAATTGAAAAAAAAGAAAATATACTGATATATGGGGATTATGATGCCGATGGAGTTATAAGCGCCTCAATTATGTATAAATTTTTAAAGGAGCTAGAACTTGAGGCAGAAGTCTATATTCCTGACCGTTTTAATGAAGGATATGATTTATCCATTGAATTTATAAAAAGAATTTCTGCTGAAGGCAGATACAGCCTAATAATATCGGTGGACTGTGGAACGAATAGCGAGCCTGTCCAGAAATTCATTAAGGGTAATAAAGCTCCGGATATCATAGTATGCGACCACCATAATCAATCGGTTGAATTGGATACAAACCGGCAGGATTATATAATAATCAATCCAAAACTTAAAAACTCTAAATATCCATTTAAAGATTTAAGTGGTGCAGCAGTTACTTTTAAATTTATAACAGGTATTTTAAGAAAACTGGAAGATAGATATAGGAATAAATTTAAAAAAGATTACCTGACAAATCTCCTGGACCTTGTTGCCATATCAACAATAGCAGACATAATGCCTTTAATTAATGAGAACAGAATAATAGTAAAAAGAGGCCTTGCAGTACTTAATAAAACTATAAATCCAGGATTAAAAAAAATGATAAGCACAATAATTAAGGATAAAGAATATATAGATGAATACGATGTAGGATTTATTATAGCCCCCAGGCTCAATGCTGCAGGAAGAATCAAAAATGCGCGAGAAAGTTTCGACCTTCTGGTAAAAGAGGGTGATATTTTAACTAAAATAGCGGATGAGCTTAACTTCTTTAATATGGAAAGACAAAAGATTCAAAAAAATATTTTTAATGAAATAATAGAAAATAATGATTTTAGTAAAATTGTTCCTGAAAAAAAAATATTTATAGATAAATCAAAAAATTGGAGTGAAGGCGTACTCGGGGTAGTAGCTTCGGATATTGTAAAAAAATACAATATCCCGGTTATATTATTTAAAGAATCGGAAGGTAAACTCAAAGGTTCCGGAAGGAGTATTGATAAATTTGATTTATATGGAAACCTGGTTCTCTGCAGCAATTTATTTGATAGATTTGGAGGGCACAGGTTAGCATGCGGAATAAATATGGACTTATCGAATTATGGAACTTTTTATAGTAATTTTATGAAGATTGTTGATAAAAGTCTAAAAAAAGACGATATTGAGAAAAAAAATGTATTTGATATTGAAATAGATTTTAAAGATATAAATAAGGATATCCTTTATGAGATCAATCTATTAAGACCATTTGGATATGGGAACCCAAAACCCTGTTTTGTTACAAGAGACTGTGTATTGGTGGATTTTTTTTATTTATCGGAAGAAAAACATATAAGGTTAAAACTAAAACAGGCCGGTACTACGGTAGATGCTATAATATTCGGGGTGGATGAAAAAATAAAGAAAAAAATGATAAAAAATAATAAAGTCAATATATTATATAAGATTGAAGAAAATAAATGGGCTAATTTAAGTACTATCCAGCTGATAATTTCAGACTTATTTTAGATAAGCTTAAAATGTTTTATAATAATAAAATAATTTCAAATAAGAACTTAAATAAAAATGGATTTAAAGGTTAGCAGTAAAACTAAAAATATAAATACTGATCTTATATATAAAAAGCTGGTCAAAAAAATAAAATCTTACAATCCTGATGTCAATGAGGAACTTCTTAATAAGGCATATTTAACTTCAAAAAAATATCATAAAAATCAGTATAGAAAAACAGGGGAACCTTTTATTGTACATCCTCTTGAGGTAGCAAGAATACTGGCTGATATTGAACTTGATCAGGTATCAATAATATCTGCAATATTGCATGATGCAATCGAGGATACGGAATACAGTCTTGAAATGGCTAAAAAGGAGTTTGGACAGCAGACTGCAAATATTATAAATGGCGTAACAAAATTAGATAAAATTGTATTTGACAGCAAGGAAGAGCAGCAGGTTAGCAATATAAGAAAAATGATAATCGCTATGTCCGAAGACGTGCGCATAATCCTGGTAAAGCTGGCTGACAGGCTTCATAATATGAGGACCTTATACTCACTGGATAAAGAAAAAAGGGAAATAAATTCAATGGAAACACTTGAAGTTTATGCTCCTATAGCACACAGGCTGGGGATATATCATATAAAATCAGAATTGGAGGATCTATGCTTTAAATATCTTTACCCGAAAGAATATGAAAAAATAAAAAATATGTTTGATGAAAAGCTGGAAGAAAGAAAATCACTGATTGATGAAGCTATAAAGATTGTTAACAAAAAACTAAAAGAAGTAAAAATCTCTGCGGATATAAGCGGCAGAATTAAAACTTATTACAGTGTTTACAATAAAATTACAAAGCAAAATAGAAAGTTTGAAGATATTTATGATATAGTCGCTATTAGAATAATAGTAGATGATGTAAAGAATTGCTATGCAGTCCTGGGAATCATACATTCATTATGGAAGCCTGTGCCCGGAAGATTTAAAGACTTTATCGCAAATACTAAATTTAATATGTATCAATCACTTCATACAACAGTTATCGGGTTAAAAGGGAAGCCTCTTGAAATACAGATAAGGACATTTGAAATGCATAAAATTGCCGAATATGGTATTGCGGCACACTACAAATATAAAGAAGGCGGTCTTAAAAAGCTGAGCGATTTTGACAAGAGAGTAGCGTGGATAAGACAGATACTGGACTGGCAAAAGGAATTAAAGGATCCTCAGGATTATATGGAATCGTTAAAACTTGATTTGTTCGAGGAGGAAGTATTTGTATTTACACCAAAAGGTAAAGTTGTAAATCTGCCCCGTGGAGCTACCACCATAGATTTTGCCTACGAGATACACACAGATATAGGACATAATATAATAGGTTCAAAAATAAACGGCAGGATGGTCCCGATTGAATCTGTTCTGGAAAACGGAGATATATTAGAAATAATAGTATCCAAAAGCAAAAAAGGGCCAAGCAGGGACTGGCTTAACATAGTTAAAACTTCCAGAGCGCGCAATAAGATAAAACAATGGTTCAGCAAAGAAGAGAGGCAGGAGACTTATAATACCGGCAGAGACATAATGTTAAAAGTCTTAAGAAAAAACGGGCTTTCTTTTAAGAGTGTACCTGCGGATATTTTTGATGAAGTAACTGCAGAAATGAATTTTGATAAATCAGACAGTCTGTTTAGAAATATTGGTTCACATAAAGTTTCTGCACACCAGGTTTTTACAAAGATAGTAAAAAAACTTAATCAGGAAGAGCCAAAAAAAGAATTAACTATTGAGGATATACACAGAAAAGAATCAGTGGATAAAGAATACTCCGGCATAAAGGTAAGAGGAATGGAGCAGGTACTTATAACTATGGCAAAATGCTGCAATCCCGTCCCAGGGGATAATATTATAGGTTATATAACGAGGGGTAAGGGAATTTCTGTTCATAGGAATGATTGCACCAATATAAACACACTTATAGATATCGAAAAAGAACGGTTTATAGACGTTTCATGGGATAAAAAAGCTCCCAATAAATTTAACGCTGAAATCCAGATAGAGGCACTGGATAGAACGAAGTTACTCCGTGACATTACAAATATTATTAGTGAATATGATTTGAATATAGTCAGAGCTAACACTTTAAGAATGGATAAAAGTGGCCACATAAAATTCAGGTTTTTAATAGAAATTAATAATAAATACATTCTAAAGGATGTTATTAATAACATAAAACAAATAGATTCAGTTTACGACGCCTTTAGAGTATTACCCGGAAAGTAAATACTGCTGTTGAGATTAATAAAATTAGAATTGGGTATTTTTAAAGTTAATTGTTACATATTATCGCTGGATAATGCAAATGTAATAATAGATCCTGGCGCAGAATTTACGGTTATTAGAAAAAATCTTGAAAAATCAGGTATTAAACCGGATTTTATATTAAATACTCATGGACATTACGACCATATAGGGGCTGTAAAAGATATAGTTTTTTATTACAAGATTCCGTTCTATATACATGAATTCGAAGAACAGATAATTACGGATCCTCAAAAGAATTTTTCTTCATTTTTTGGAGAAAATGAATTATCATTAGAAACTTATAATTTAATAAAAAACGGATATTATGATTATTTTTCCGGTTTAGGTATTGAAATTATAAATGTTCCCGGGCATACTCCAGGAAGTATAATGCTCAGGGTAGGTAATATTCTTTTTACAGGAGATTTACTTTTTAAGGGTGCAATAGGGCGGACGGATTTACCAGGAGGCAATATAATACAGATAAAAAAATCATTGGCTAAAGTAAAAAAAATGAATGGCAAATTTACTATACATCCGGGCCACGGGCCGGACAGCACTCTTGAATATGAACTAAAAACAAATTATTATCTGAGAAATGATTTTTTTATAATGGATAATAAAAGGGAAGATGGTGAGTTATTTTGAAGTTAAATTCTCCCAGAGGGACAACTGATATATACGGAGAAGACATAAATTACAGGAATTATGTTATTAATACTGCGCGTGAAATATTTGAGATATTCAATTATAGAGAAATAATAACCCCTGCATTTGAATATACGGAAGTGTTCAGCAGGAGTATAGGAGAAGGCAGCGATATAGTACAAAAGGAAATGTATACTTTTCAGGATAAGAAAGGCAGGTCATTGACATTAAGGCCCGAAGGCACTGCATCAGTCGTAAGGGCTGTTATAGAAAATAAAATGTATTCCGGAAATCTTCCTTTAAAGTTATTTTATGCAGGGAACATGTTCAGGTATGAAAGACCTCAGAAAGGAAGAATGAGAGAATTCTGGCAGGTAGGAACAGAGGCTATCGGTACCTGCAGTCCGGTTATGGATGCGGAAGTCATGTGGATGTTAAATTCACTTTTTGAAAAATTAGGATTTAAAAAATTGGTATTTAAAATAAACAGTATAGGGTGCAGCACATGCAGAGAGAACTTCCTTATAGAATTTAAAAGATATCTTAAGCCGGAATTAGAAAAACTCTGTAATGACTGCAGGAATAGATTTGATAAGAATGCTTTGAGGATTTATGATTGCAAAAAAAGCAGCTGTATCGCTATTTTAAAGAAATCACCCGGGATGTTTTCATACTTATGTCCTGGCTGTAAAAAGAATTTTGAAGAAATCCTGGAATGTTTAAAAGCGCTGGATATAAATTATAAGATTGATAAGACTCTTGTAAGAGGTTTTGATTATTACACGGGAACGATTTTTGAAATTATTTCTAAAGATCTTCAGAGCGCGCAAAACGCTCTGGGCGGCGGAGGAAGATATGACAGCCTGATAAAACAGCTGGGAGGGCCGGATATTCCTGCTACAGGGTTTGCAGTAGGAATAGACAGGACAATTATGCTTATGAAACAGTTAAAGTTAAGCTTTAAAAAAATAGAAAAATCCCTCGGAATTTATTTGATTGCAATGGATAAGGATTGCGAACTTTATTCTTTAAGAATATTAAAATTCTTAAGAGATACAGGGATAATATGTGATATTAATTTTAATAAGAAAAATTTAAAAAAAGAAATAAAATGGGCCAATGAAAATAATTACAGATTTATTATCATAGTAGGCACAGATGAAATAAAAACCGGCAGCCTGATTATAAAAGACATCAAGGAATTCAAGCAATACAGATTTGAATGGAAAAGCGAAAAAGAAAAAATCTTAAAAATTATAGGAGTTTAGCTATGATCAATCCCGTTTTTAAAACAAGAATGAGGACAAATTTATGCGGAGAAATAAACAGGGAGTTTATGGACAAAGATATTACTTTAAGCGGCTGGGTCAATAAAAGAAGGGATCACGGAAAGTTAATTTTTCTGGATTTAAGGGATTTTTCCGGAATAATACAATTAATTTTTGATCCTAACATAAATAAAGATTCTTATAAAATAGCTAAAAATATACGAAATGAATATGTTGTAAACGTAACCGGCAGTGTCAGGATGAGGTCAAAAGATACCGTTAATCCTTCTATCCCAACAGGCGAGATTGAATTAGTGGTAAAAGATATCAAAATTTTCTCTAAATCAAAAACACCTCCTTTTACGCTTGATGATAGAGATAAAGTAGATGAAAATACCCGGTTAAAATACAGATATATTGATTTAAGGACTGATAAGATGCAGGAAAATATGAGATTAAGGCATAAAATAACTGCAGCAGCCCGCAGTTATTTTAATTCAAACGGTTTTATAGAGATAGAAACACCTATAATGGCAAAAAGTACGCCGGAGGGTGCCAGGGATTTTCTGGTGCCTTCAAGACTGAACCCGGGTAAATTTTATGCTCTCCCACAATCACCGCAGTTGTTTAAACAGATACTGATGTTTTCAGGATTTGACAGGTGTTACCAGATTGCACGGTGTTTCAGAGATGAAGACTTAAGAGCTGACAGGCAGCCGGAATTTACCCAGATAGACCTTGAGATGACATTTGTTGAAACAGATGATGTAATGGAATTGATAGAAGGACTATTTTTATATATATTCAGAGAGGTGTTTGATAAGAAAATAGAGCTTCCGTTTAAGAGAATGAGCTGGAAAGACAGTATGGAAAATTATGGTACTGATAAACCTGATTTAAGATTTGATCTTACAATTAAGGATATTTCGGATGTATTTAAAGAAACTGAAATCAAATTTTTTAAGGATACTTTAAAAAATAATGGCTGTATAAAAAGTATTGTAATAAACGATTTCTCCGGACTTACAAGAAAAGAATTGGACGACCTTGTAGAAATGGCAAAAAAATGCGGGGCAGGCGGACTTCTATGGATAAAAATTGATGATAATATGGATTTTCAATCTCCAATAGCCAAATACTTATCAGATGATGAAAAAAAAGACTTAATTAAAATTTTAAGCTTAAAGAAAAAAAATTTAATATTAATAGTAGCGGATAAATTTTTAGTAAGCTGTCAGACTCTGGGGATTATAAGGAGATATCTTGCTGAAAAATTAAAATTAATAAATCAAGACAAATTAAATTTTGTCTGGGTATGTAATTTTCCCTTGTTTGAATGGGATGAGAATGAAAAAAGAATAAATTCAGTTAATCACCCTTTTACCAAACCTGATAAAAAAACAATTGATTATCTTGATACAGATCCTTTGAAAGTCATTTCACAATCTTATGATATTATATTAAACGGTGTGGAACTGGGAGGGGGCTCTATTAGAATCAATGACACTGACCTTCAGAAAAAAATATTTAAAATACTTGATATTGATGAACAAATTATAAAAGAAAATTTCGGATTTTTTGTAAGGGCAATGGAATACGGTACTCCTCCTCATGGAGGCATAGGTCTGGGAATGGACAGGATTGTTATGCTGCTGGGGAAACTTAATAATATAAGAGAAGTCATAGCTTTTCCAAAGACTCAATCTGCAGTATGCATGCTAACCGGTTCTCCTTCAGTTGTTACGAGTGAGCAGTTAAAAGAAGTATTCATAAGAGTTACAGAAGACGGCATTGAAGAAAATAAAGAGAAAAAAAATAAATAAAATGTCTTAGAAGTCTATTTTCTTAAATAAAATAGATTAAGATATATATTAACATTTTATTGTTTATATATGCCAGTACCAGGTTTATTATGTGAAAATAAAGTAAATTAAGGGAAAGTCCTGGTTTATTGAATAAACTATTCAAGTGTGATAACATCATTTTTGGGTACTCTGTTTATATCGTAACTAAAGTTAAATTTTTGTACCAACAAATTTACATTGGAAGCCCGGTCTTTGGCTGCGGCGTAAATGCCTGCTGTAAGTGGGACTTATAAAACAGACAAGAGGGCATCCACCTGCTGAGCGCAGGGTGCAAAAAACTTCCCGTAGTTACGACTAAGTGGAGTATCCATTTTGTTATCAAACATTAATACGATTAAAATTATTAATTCAATTTTATGGATATAAGACAAAAATTCTTAAAATATTTTGAAAAAAAAGGTCATATAATAATACCTTCGTCAGGTCTTATACCACACAATGACCCAAGCGTACTACTAACTACAGCCGGAATGCAGCAGTTTAAACCATATTATCTGGGCATAAAGAAACCACCCGGTAAAAGAATTGCAACGGTACAGAAGTGTTTCAGGACAAGTGATATTGATAGTGTGGGTTATACCGAAAGACACCTTACATTTTTTGAAATGCTTGGCAATTTTTCATTTGCTGATTATTTTAAAAGAGAAGCAATTGATTATTCTCTTGACTTTCTTTTAAATGATCTTGGAATCCCGGTAAATAAATTAGTATTTACAGTGTTTAAAGGGAACAAAGATATACCGGCTGATTTAGAATCTATTAAATACTGGCAGGAAAAAGGAATAAGTACTGATAGAATATACCAGTATGGCAAAGAAGACAACTTCTGGGGGCCCGCAGGCGATACCGGTCCATGCGGTCCATGTTCGGAAATACACTATGATTTTGGAGAAGGATACGGGTGCGGCAGTAAAGATTGTAATCCTAACTGCGGCTGCGCCAGGTTCCTTGAAATATGGAACCTTGTATTTACCCAGTATAATTTTGACGGAATAAAATACATAGAACTTCCGCAGAAAAATATAGATACGGGAATGGGATTGGAAAGAATTACCGCAGTGCTGGAAGGGAACCCATCAGTTTTTAAAACATCATTATTTAATGGGATAATAAAAAAAATAGAGGAAATGTCCGGCAAGAAAGATCATCAAAAAAATAAAAATAATACTGAATTATATAGAGGAATAAGAATAATAGCTGATCATGCCAGGGCCATATACTTTTTGATTACCGATGGAGTGGTGCCTTCAAATGAAGGCAGGGGTTACATATTAAGGCGGATAATAAGAAGATCCATCAGGTTTGGAAGGTTAATAGGAATCAGGGATTATTTTTTAAATGATATTGGGAAGCTTGTTATAGATGAATATTCAAAAGTATACCCGGGACTTTTAGAAAAAAAAGAATTCTCCTTTAAACTGGTAAGTGATGAGGAAAAAAGATTTACTAAAACATTAAAGGAGGGAAGTAAGGTTCTACTGCAGAAAATCAATGAAATCAAGAAGAACAAAGAAGAATACCTTAATCCAGAAGATGCATTTAAATTATATGATACCTTTGGATTTCCGGTAGAGCTTACCGGAGAAATACTAAAAGAAAAGAAAATAAAGCTTGATTTAAAGAGATTTAATGATTATGCAAAGGAGCATGCAGAAAAATCAAGAAGCAAAGATATTTTTAATAGTGAAATGGATAAAGATATGGAACTATACAAAGAAATAAGTAAAAATTTTGAGGCAGAATTTATTGGTTATCAAAAATACAAAACAGCGGCATCAATTGAAAAAATAATAAAATTTGATAGGTCCGGCAATAAAAAATTGACTTCCAGATTATCCGAAGGAGAAAAGGGTGAAATAATTTTAAAAGAAACTCCCTTTTACGGGGAGAAGGGCGGTCAGGTCGGTGACAGAGGTATTATCAGACGGGATAATAATATATTTATTGTACAAGACTGCACTATCCCGGTAGAAGGTATTTATATCCATAAAGGGTTTATTGAGAAAGGTATATTAAAAGTCGGAGACGAAATAAATACAGAAGTAGATTATAATCACCGTAAGAGTATAAGCAAGAATCATACCGCGACTCATATACTGCACTGGGTTTTAAGAAATTTATATGGCAGTGAGGTTAAACAGGCAGGTTCTTTTGTGGGTGAAGATAGATTTAGATTTGATTACTCCATATATAACGCTCCATCGGAAGAAAACCTTAATAAGATAGAGAGGATCATAAATGAAAAAATCCAGAATAATGATCCGGTAAGATGTTTTGAAACTACAAGAGAATTTGCCGGAGAAATAGGCGCAGTTGCTCTTTTTGATGAGAAATACGGTAAGTTTGTAAGAGTTGTGGAAATAAATAATTACAGCAGAGAGCTCTGCGGCGGTATCCATGTTGAAGGTACAGGAGAAATTGGTTTGTTCAAAATTATATCAGATTCAAGTATCGGGGCTAATTTAAGAAGAATTGAAGCAGCTACCGGTATGTCTGCCTATAAATATCTGGAAGAAAAGGAAAAAATATTAAAAAAAATCTCCGCAAGCCTGGAAGTTGAAGATAATAAAATCCTTGATACTCTGGAAAAAGTAAAGGATAGTATGAAAAAGAAAGAAGAAGAATTGGAACAAATGAAGATTAAAACTGCAAAAAAAGAGATATTCAAAAAATTCGGATTTATTAAATCCCCGGATAAGGGATTAAAGATAATTGATTTTGATTTTTCAAAGTCCGAATCTGTTTCTGATATGGAATTAAACGGTATTGGAAAAGTCGGAGATGAAATTATTGATTATTTTAAGGGTTTAAATACATTTATCATTTTTGGTATTACAACAAACAATAAGTCTGTTGTTATTCTTAACTCAACAAAAGATCTCATAGAAAAAGGCATAGATTGTGGAAAGATTGCGGGAGAAATAAGTAAAAAATTAAAAGGCGGCGGCGGGGGGAAACCACACTTCGCACAGATGGGTTTACCCGATAAAAATTCTTTGGAAAAAGCAATAAAACTTGTTAAGGACAAAGTCCTGGAAATAATAAAGAAAGAAAGATGAGAATTTTAGGTCTTGATGTAGGAGATAAAAGAATAGGTATAGCGATATCCGATGAAAATGAGATTATATCTGCACCGCTAAAAGTGATTAAAAATGATGAAAATTCAGCTGAAGAGATTAAAAAAATCGCAGATAAATACAATATAAAGAAAATAATAGTTGGAATACCTTATACGCTTAAGGGTGAAGTGGGTGCCCAGGCAAAAAAAGTTATTGATTTTACAGACGCTGTTGTTAAAAATCCGGGCATTGAAATTGATTATATTGATGAAAGATATACTACAAAAATACCCTCAAGATATTTAAATAAATATTCCAGGAGCAAAGAAATTGATAAGTTTTCTGCCAGCATTATACTTGGAGATTATTTGGAATTGAAAAGAAATAAGGCCGGAAATGTTATTAAATAATATATTAAAAAATAAATTTAAAAATAAAGTAAGATTTATTGCTTTACCGGCTGTCCTATTTTTAATTTTAATTTTATTTGTGTCATGCAGACTTTTTGAAGCGGAAGAGGAGCCTGAAGTTACACCGGGTATGGAAGTGGAATTTGAAATAAAAGAAGGTATGTCTCTAAAAGAAACGGCATCGCTGCTTGAAGAAAAAGGCATAGTAAATAATGGGTTTTTATTCAGGTTATTCGTTGAACAAAAAGGTAAAGAAGGAAGCCTGATACCCGGAGTTTATGTAATGATGACAAATTCTGAATATGAAGAAGTGCTGGATAAAATAACTTTAGGTCCGCAGGTTGTAACATATAAATTTACAATTCCGGAAGGTTTTACGGTAAAGCAAATATTTAAAAAAGTATCTGATGAAATACCATTCATAGAATATGGTGATATGGAACAGGTTAAAGATATCAGTAATTATAATTATGATTATATGGAAGGTGCATCCAGCCTGGAGGGTTTTTTATTTCCAAAGACATATGAGATAACCATTGATTATACGGCAAAAGATATTATTGAAATGATGCTCGCGCAGTATCAATTTGAAACCTTAAGCCTTGATTACTCATTTGCTGACGGAAAGGGCTTATCACATTACGACATACTAAAGATAGCATCCCTGGTTGAGAAGGAAGCTTACATTGCAGACGAAAGGGCTTTGATATCGGCAGTTATCCACAATAGGCTGGATATAGGTATGACACTGGGAATAGATGCTGCGCTATGTTATTTCCTGGATAAATGGGAAAATGATTTAACCTTAACGGATCTTGAAACTGATACAGAATACAACACAAGACTATATGCCGGTCTCCCCCCGACTCCTATCTGCAATACCGGCCTTGCTTCAATTGAAGCGGCACTTCATCCAGCTGATGTTGAATATTTATATTTCGTGGTTAATGACAGCGAAAAACACACTCATGCATTTGCCAATACCCTGGAAGAACATGAAAGAAACATAAGTGAAACAAAATAGCAGTATGAATTTATACCTTAAGGAAAATAAAATTCTGGATGGTTTACTGAAGAAAGCTTATATTGAAAAAATACCGGTAGTTGATAAAAATACTGGAAGATTTCTTGAGTTAATCTGCATACTGGCAAATCCCCGTAATATCCTGGAAATAGGATGTGGAATTGGATTTTCATCTTATTTTATGATAAAAAATTTAAAAGATGGAAAATATACCGGAATAGACTTAAATGCAGAGAGGGCAAAAAGAGCCGAAGAGTTTATAAAAAGAAATTTTCCTGAAAAGAAATGTAGATTCATAACCGGAAATGCTCTAAAAATAATACCGGAACTTGGCAGTAAATATGACATGGTATTTATTGATGGAGCGAAGCATGAGTATCCCTTTTATATTAAGATTGTAAAATCTAAACTAAGAAAGAACGCACTAATAATTGCCGATAATATATTTTATAAGAATAAGATATTTAATAAAAAAGTAGGCAGTCATGATTTAAACAGTGTAAGCGGTATCAGGGAATACATAGATTATGTAACGAATGACCGGTATTTTGAGAGTAATTTTTTTGATATAGGCGACGGTTTATCCGTTGTAAAATATATAAAGCCCTATTCAAAAAGGATATGAGAAGATTTCTATAAATTATGTCAGAACACAAAAAAATACCCGAGCTTTTAGTGCCTGCCAACAATTTGAACATATTAAAGTATGCAGTAAATTACGGAGCAGACGCAGTATATGCCGGGGGGAAAGATTTTAACTTAAGGAGCATAAGGGGAAATTTTACATTTGACGAATTAAAAGAAGGCGTAAACTATGCTCATAATCACGGAGTAAAAGTTTATTTTACTCTTAACTCTGTAATATTTGAGAATGAGCTCTCCTTATTTATACGGTATCTAAAAAAATTAAGAAATATTGATATTGACGGAATTATAGTATCAGATTTTGGAGCCCTGGAGTTGGCAAGAGAGCTTTTGCCCGGGAAAGGGATCCATATAAGCACCCAGGCCAATGTAAACAATCATAAAGCGGTTAATTTTTTTAAAAGGCATGGAGTAAAAAGAGTAAACCTCGCAAGAGAAATAAGTTTTTTAAATCTTAAAAGTATTTTAAAAAATACAGATATTGAAATAGAAGTATTTGTACATGGAGCATTATGCATATCTTATTCCGGAAGATGTATGCTGAGTAAATATATGACGGGTCGTGACGCCAATAAAGGGGAATGCGCGCACAGCTGCAGATGGAAATATTATCTAATGGAGGAGGAAAGACAGAATATGTTTTTCCAGATAATGCAGGATAAAAATGGAACATATATATATAATTCAAGGGACCTGTGTTTGCTTGGCAAATTAAAATCACTGGCAGATGCAGGCGTAGATGCCGTTAAAATAGAAGGAAGGATGAAGACTGAAAACTATGTCGGTCTTACGACATGGATTTACAGGAAGGCGCTTGATTATATTAAAAAAAATAAATACACAAAAAAGGAAATAGCCTATTTGACCGGAGAACTTGATAAATGCTCTCACAGAAACTTTACCGAAGGATTTATGTTCTTAAAGGACAGAAGTGAGCTTGAAAACAATGGTAATGTCGGTTATATAAATAAATACCGATTTATAGGAACATATAGGGGTTTCAGTGATAAATTCAACGGGCCGGTTATAAGTGTAAAAAACCAGTTTTACAGGAAAGAGGTACTTGACATATTGCAGCCCGGTGAAAATCCTGTGATATTCAAGATAAAGAAGATGCTGTCGGCGTCAGATGAAAACGAATTAGAGTGCGCAAATCCAAATGATTCTGTAATAATCTGCGATGTCGGGAATATAAGCCCATTTTCAATTTTTAGAACTAAATCTGGAAAATTTTAAAAATATAAAAAATTTTTTATAAAAGTCATATAATTTAAAGAAGTTGAAAATATAAAAATATTTTAGTATTATTCTTATAAATAAATTAAAAGATATATGGTTGAAAATATTAAAACTTATAATTTGTTATTTTCAGGCAGAGTTCAGGGTGTAGGATTCAGGTATTTTGTGGAATCAATAGCCAGTAAAAATGGTATTAAAGGTTATGTAAGAAATACTTATAATGAAAAAGTAGAAGTGGTTTGTCAGGGCGAAGAAGAGGACTTAAAACATTTTATAGATGAAATAAAAAAAGGTCCGTCTTTCTCCGAAGTAACAAATATAGAAACTAGAGAAATTGAAGGCAGTAATGAATATGGTACATTTGAAATCAGGTATTAAAATTGATTTTTTGAAAGTAAAAAAGTAACGTAACAATTAAAAATAGCAATAAATATAATTATTTTAAAATGATTGGTCCTGATACAAAATTAATAGCTCTTATTGGCAATCCAATCAGGCACAGTTTCTCTCCCAGGATTCAAAATTATTTCATAGAGAAGTATTCTAAAGATGCGGTTTACCTTGTATTTGAATTAAGAGAAGAGAATCTAAAAGAAGCTTTTAACGGTGCAAAAAAATTAGGATTTGCAGGCTTAAATGTAACAATGCCTTACAAGAAAGAGGTATTTAAACTGGTTGATAAAGCTGATAGGATATCCACAGCAATAAAATCAGTTAATACGGTAAAATTTGATAAAAAAACGGGGACTTCAAAAGGCTTCAATACCGATGTGCCGGGTTTTTTATGCTCACTTGATAAAAAAAAATTTAATTGGTCCGGCAGCAACTGTCTCGTAATAGGAGCAGGCGGGGCCGCAAGAGGAGCTATTTACGGAATGCTTAAAAAAAAAGTGAAAGAGATATGGGTTTATAACAGGACAAAGGAAAAAGTAAATGAAATAATAAGGGATCTAAAAAATGAAGGCAGTAACAAGATTAAAGCTTTAAATAGTATTAATGATATAGATAATAAAATCAATGATATAAATTTAATCGTAAACTGTACACCGCTTGGGATGGACATAAAATCATATAAAAATGTTATACCTGTGCCTGGCAGGTGGAATTTAAGGGGAAAATTTATTTTTGATATGGTTTATAAACCAGTAAAAACTTTACTGTTAAAAAAAGCAAAAAAAGAAGGGGCAAAAGTCATAGATGGAATAGATTTACTTGTATGCCAGGCCGCATCATCGTTTGAAGCCTGGTTTGGGATTATGCCTGAACAGGACTACATAGAAGAAATAAAAAGAACAATTTTAATTGATATAGAAAATAATAAATTAAAATATTAAAATAATATAAAATAAATAATAAAAATAGAGTAGAAAATAAATGAGGTAAAAATGAATATTGATGATATTTTGCTTGAAGCAATAAATTTAGACGCATCGGATATCCATATTGTATGTGTTCTTCCGCCAATATTCAGAATATATGGAAAACTTGTGAGATTGGATAAGTTTGGGAATATTACCCCTGAAATATCTGAAAAAATATTAACAAGCGTATTAAATGATGAACAGCATAATAGACTCAAAGAAGGGTTGGCCGTTGACTTTTCATATACAATAGAGGGTAAAGGAAGATTCAGATGCAGTTATTATTATCAGAGAAATACGCTTGCCGCAGCCTTTAGGTATATATCAAGAGATATACTAAGCATTAAAGAACTTGGTTTGCCGGAGCAGATTGAAGAAGTTGCGCATTATCCGAGAGGCCTGGTTCTTGTGACCGGTCCTACCGGATGCGGGAAATCAACGACTCTTGCTTCTATAATTGAAATAATTAATCAGAATAGATCGGAAAACATTATTACTGTTGAAGATCCAATAGAATATTTATTCCATCATAAAAAAAGCGTTATTTCCCAGAGGGAAGTATTGTCCGACACCCATACGTTTGCCGATGCTCTCAAATATGTATTAAGAGAAGACCCGGATGTCATAATGGTAGGAGAAATGAGGGATCTTGAAACAGTATCAAGCACATTGACTGCAGCTGAAACGGGCCATCTGGTTTTCTCAACCCTGCACACCCAGGATGCACCGCAGACAATTGACAGGATCATAGATGTTTTTCCGACATATCAGCAGAGACAGGTAAGAGCTCAATTAGCGGGAACATTAAAAGCCGTCCTGGTGCAGCAATTAGTACCTACAAGAGATGGAGACGGAAGAGTACTTGCGTTTGAGCTGATGTTTGTAAATACTGCAATCAAGAACATGATTAGAGAAGTAAAAGCACACCAGATTTATACTGCTATCCAGGCAGGCGGCAGAAGGGGAATGATAACAATGGATATGTCTCTTGTAAACCTTTATAAAGCAGGAAAAATTACACAGCAAACAGCGCTTGAAAAGGCTCAAAGCGTAGATGAAGTAAGAAGAATGATTAATAATGAGTAATTTATATAAACAGTATATAATTATATAAAATGAATTAAAAAATATCGGGGATAATAATTATGGCAGCATATATTTACACAGCAAAGGATTCGAAAGGTGAAATAATAAAGGGCTCAATAGATGGAGAAACACAGGATGTAGCCGTATCAAAGCTGAGAGAAATGGGCTATTTTATTGTCAGCATCGATAAAGCAAGGGATGAAAAATCCGGGCTTAGAAAACCAATAACTTTTAGCTTTTTTAACCGTATCAAAATAAGGGATATGGTAATTTTTACAAGACAATTTTCTACTTTAATCTCTTCCGGGATGTCTCTGCTTGAGTCTCTTACTGTTCTTGAAAAGCAGACCTTAAATACAAAATTAGCAAAAATAATCTCAGAAATAAGAGTGAATGTTGAATCCGGGCATACTCTTTCTGAATCAATGGCAGAGCATCCTATTGTTTTTAACAGGTTGTTTATCAGCCTGATACGCGCCGGTGAGGCGGGAGGTGTGCTGGACAGGACCATGAACGATCTGGCGGTTTTTCTGGAAAAAGAAGAGAAATTAAGGCAGACTGTAAAGAATAAAACTGCTTACCCTAAATTTGTCCTGGCCTTTGCTGTTGTAATAACCATGGTAATGATAATATTTCTGGTTCCGTCTTTTGAAGGCATATATGCCTCTCTCGGCGCACAGCTTCCTTCTATTACGAGAGGAATATTGTATATCGGGAGTTTGTTTAAGAATATTTACTTTTATATTATTTTAGCAGTTGTTGTATTTGGTGGACGATATTTGTTTAAAAGATTTGCGCGAAGCGAGAAAGGCAGACATATTATAGACAAAATAAAAATAAAATTACCTAAAGTTGGAGAACTTTTTATAAAAATGTCGCTTGCCAGGTTCACCAGGCATTTTGGAATACTGCTGGGTACGGGAGTACCGATACTTAATTCCCTTGAAATTGCAAAAGGCGTAGCAGATAATATTTTAATTGACGAAGCGCTTGAGAAAATAAAAGTAAGCATAAGGGAAGGGGAGAATATTTCTGAACCCATGTCTAAAATCCCGTTATTCCCGAATATGATGGTTCAGATGATGGCGGTAGGGGAGAGGACCGGTACACTTGATAGTATTTCCAATAAAATTGCCGATTTTTATGATGATGAAGTATCGAATACTATAGATATTCTTGTCACCATACTGGAACCGATGATGCTTCTTGTTGTTGCTACACTTATCGGCACAATTGTAATATCAATGTATCTTCCGATGTTTAATATATACCAGGCAATGTAAGCACTAATATATATTTTATAATTTTAAATTATGAAAGAACAAAAAATAAAAAATAATTACATTGACAATATACCGAAATTCAAAAGCTTATCTGTGGAAAAATTAATTAAGATATACAGGCATTCAAACAGCTCCGAGGTATTAAACCTGATAATTAAAAAAACTGAAAAACTCGCATATAAAATTGCCGTTGATTTAAAATTCGGCCAGTGGGAGCGGAAGGATATAAGGCAGGTTGCCCTGGCAGGGTTATTGATGGCAGTAAACAGGTTCAATCCCGAATCCAATATTAAATTTTCCACTTTCGCTTTCCATTACATAAGAGGCGAGTTACTGCATTTCATCAGGGACAGCGGACTTATAAAAAGTCCCCGCTGGATATGGAAATTAAATAAAATATTCAATGATTATGTAAAAAATTATGAAATAAAAAATAATCGTTATCCCACCATAGAGGAAATATCT
>CAYRJH010000012.1:0-5996 GCA_964424685.1 uncultured Actinomycetota bacterium
GCTATGGAACAGCAGAATTTCAATTGAAAGAAGGACTTGTGACCATAAACAGGCTTGTAGAGATAGGCGGAAGATTCAAGATGCTTTCTACAACCGGTGAAACAGTACCTGATAGTAGAACACTAAGAGGTTCCTGGAAATGGATTAAAGTAAAAGATTTAAAAAAGCTTTATAGAACCATAATAGAGGAAGGCTTTGTACATCATGCCAGTATGATTTACGGAGACTTGAGAAAGGAAATGAACGCTTTCTGTAAATTTACGGGGATAGATATTATAGAAGTCTGAGTTTTAAAATTATAAATATTAAAAGATATATAAATGATAAATTGTGATTAAATGTTATAATTTTTTTTATTATGATTTATAGAAAAGAAAAAAATAATATTTCGCTGAAAGAAATAAATAAGAAAAACATACTTAAAATAGTAATAGATGTAGGACAAATCTCGCGGATCGATATATCGAGGCTGCTTCAAATAAGCCGTCCCACTACTTCTGCTTATATAGGGGAACTTATCGAGGAAGGTCTAATAGAAGAGATTGGTAAAAGTGACTCCACTTCCTCCGGAGGCAAAAAAGCAGAACTTCTTCAATTTAGAGTCAGAGCCGGTTATATAATAGGAGTAATGCTGGGAGTAAGAAATACAAGGATTGCGCTTACCGATCTGGGATCGAACATATTGGAAGTAATAAAAACTCCAACCGAAGAACAACTTGGCCCTGATGCTGTCATAGATAAACTTGTAGGAAGTTTAAAGGAAATTATAAGAAGGACTAAAATCAATAAAGAAAAAATAATAGGCATTGGTATAGGCGCCACAGGTCTGGTTGACAGTAAAAAAGGTATGGTTATTTTTTCACCAAACTTGAGCGGATGGAATAATATAAAACTGAAGGAGGTCGTAGAGAAAAAGATTGGGCTCCCTGTATTAATTGAAAATGAATGCAGGGTTCAGGCAATTGCAGAGAAAAAGTATGGACTGGCAAAGGATATTAAAAATTTTGTATGTGTTGAAACCGGAACCGGTATAGGAACCGGTGTGTTTATAGACAATAAACTTATGGTCGGGAATAAAGGAATGGCAGGAGAAATTGGCCACATAATAACAAACCTGGCAGGAAAAAGAGTATGCCATTGCGGGAATGTGGGATGTCTGGAAACTTTATGTTCAACCACTTCTCTTTTAGAAGATATTGAAAATGATATTAAAAAAAGTGGAAAATCTTCCGGGTATAAAAAAGGCGGGTTACAGCTGGAGGAGTTGTTTATTCTTTATAACCAGGGTGATGAAATAGTCACAAGAAATGTAGATAATAATGCAGAATACCTGGGCATTGGGATTTCCAATACAATTAAAATGTTTAATCCCGAGCTTGTTATAATTCATGGTGAAGTCATTAAATTTGGCGAGAGATATTTAAATAAAGTCAAAGAATCAGTTACTGAAAATACATTTCCAAAAGTTAAAGATGACTATAATATCAGTTTTTCGGAAATCGGAGACAATGTCGGAGTAATAGGAGCAGCCACTATCGTTTTTAATAATATTTTTGATCTTGAAAATTCTAATATTGCCGGGCATTATATCATAAAGAAGAAACTGAGCAGAGTTTAAGTCAATTTTTAAATTGGATTTAGATTAAGAGAATTTTATGAATGATACAAAATATGTAATAGGTATGGATTTCGGAACAGATTCTGTAAGGGCAGTGATTGTAGACGTATCAAACGGTAAGGAAGTATCATCATATATATCTAGTTTTAAAAGATGGGCAGAGGGAAAATATTGCAGACCTGAAAAAAATCAGTTTCGCCAGCACCCTCTGGACCATATCGAATCCCTTGAAGAGTCAGTAAAAGGCGCGCTTAAAAAGATTCACGGGGATATAGGAGAAAATATAATAGGCATAGGAATAGATACTACGGGTTCTACTGCCGGACCGGTAGACAGGAATGGTGCTGTACTAGCTTTAAAAAAAGAATTTTCTGAAAATCCAAATGCAATGTTCGTGATGTGGAAAGACCACAGCCCGGTAGAAGAAGCAGAATTAATAAATAAAGTAGCTAAATCCTGGGGAGGAGAAGATTATACCAGATATGAAGGAGGCGTATATTCTTCAGAATGGTTCTGGGCAAAGATTCTCCATATATTAAAGGAAGACAGAAAAGTTGGTGAAGCTGCTTTTTCGTGGATTGAACATGCGGATTGGGTACCTGCTATTCTTACTGGTAATACAGATCCACTTATGATGAAACGGAGCAGATGCGCAGCAGGCCACAAGGCTATGTGGCATGCTTCCTGGGGAGGATTGCCCCCCGGAAAATTCCTGGAAGCGGTATCTCCTCTGCTTTCAGGGTTAAGAGAAAGATTATATACTGAAACGCACACCTCTGATAATTCTGCCGGGGGGCTATCCTCTGAATGGGCAGAGAAACTGGGTTTAAAGGAAGGTATCCAGGTGACCGTCGGAGCCTATGATGCTCACATGGGAGCAGTTGGAGCAGGAATAAATCCGGGAACTTTTGTAAAAATAATCGGAACCTCATGCTGTGATATAGCGGTAAGCCCTAAAGATGAAATCGGAGGAAAACTGGTATCCGGTATATGCGGTCAGGTAGATGGCTCCGTAATACCTGGTATGATAGGATTGGAAGCCGGTCAATCTGCTTATGGAGATATATACGCCTGGTTCCGGGACATCATTTCCTGGCCCCTTGAAAACCTGCTTTCCGGCACCCTTGATGAAAAACAAATAAAAAGTGCTGTTGATTCTGTTTTACCCGCACTTACTAAAGAAGCTTCCGGGATTAATGCTGGAGAAAGCAGTTTGATTGCTCTGGACTGGTTAAACGGAAGAAGGACCCCTTATGCAGACCAGAAGCTTAAAGGAGCAATTTTAGGTATCACTCTTGGGGTTAATACCCCAAAAATATTCAGAGCATTGATTGAGGCCACAGCTTTTGGAGCAAAAGCCATTATAGAGAGATTTAGAGAGGAAGATATTGCCATAAATGAGGTTGTAGCCATAGGCGGGGTTTCTAAGAAATCACCGCTGGCAATGCAGATACTATCAGATGTCCTGGATATACCCGTAAAGGTAACGAAGTCGGAACAATCTGTAGCTCTGGGAGCTGCCATGTTCGGGGCTGTCGCAGCCGGTTATTATTGCTCGGTAAAAGAAGCTCAGGAAAATATGAAATCAGGATTTAAGACTGTTTACAGACCTGATAAGAAAAATACCTCTATCTATAATGATTTGTATAAAAGATATAAAGAATTGGGGAATATACTGGAGGATGAGTTAAGAAAGTGAGTATTGTAAAACTAAAAAAAGAAGTATGTAAAGCTAATATTGAACTTTACAGAAGCGGTCTGGTTACTTCTACGTTTGGCAATGTATCCGGTATTGACAGGGAAAAATCCCTTGTGGCTATAAAACCAAGCGGTATATCTTATAGCAAACTTACTTATAGGGATATTGTACTGGTAGACCTTGGCGGAAATAAAGTAGAGGGGGAACTAAACCCTTCATCTGATATGAAGACTCACCTGGAGCTTTATAAAAATTTTTCCGGTATTGGAGGAGTGGCCCACACTCATTCAACCTTTGCTACTGCCTGGGCTCAATCCGGTAAAGCCATACCCTGCCTTGGTACAACACATGCAGACTTTTTTTACGGGGAGATACCCTGCACCGCAATTATAAGTGATGGTAGTATAGCAAAAGACTATGAGCTGGAAACAGGGAAGCTGATAGTGAATACCTTGAGAGCTATGGATTATCATTCCATAAAAGCAGTGCTGGTTGCGTGTCATGGGCCTTTCAGTTGGGGAGATGATGCAGGGGAAGCTGTAAAAATCAGCATAGCTTTGGAAGATATTGCAAAAACTGCACTGTATTCAATAATAATTAACCCGCAGGCCGGCAATATAAAAAAAAGCCTGCTTGATAAGCATTATTTGAGAAAACATGGAAAAAATGCTTATTACGGGCAGAAAAAGAATTAAGAAAATAATAAAATAATATAAAAACCGGCATAATAGGCGGCAATTATATTGGCAGTTAGTTTTAAAGCAGATGCCTCCGGCTTTTTAACAAACAATATACCTTTTTTTACATAATAAATAATAATCCTGCTGACAGCTATTTTTTGTTAGCTTAAACATATAGATTGAAAGCCGTATTTATAATATAATTAAAGGAAATTTAGATTTATTAATGAAATTAAGGACAATATGCGCAGAAAAATCTATAAGGCTAAAAGGATTGTAATCAAGAGATTATTAATACTATTTATTATAATCCTGCCACTGTTATTATTTACAGTGTCCTGTGAAGTATTTAGCTCCGGGACAGAAAGAGAAACCGGACTGGCTGAGGAGGAAGAGGTGATGGAAAGCCCGGATGATGAATTAGCGGATGTAGAAAAACAGGACGTAAATATTACACTATGGGACTACCTGGAACCAAAAGGAAGACTTGCATTGATGGAAACAACAGATGATTTTATGACCGGGAACAGTCATATTAAAATCGATGTAAATCATTTCAGAAGCCAGGAGGAGCTGGAAGACCAATTTGAAGCCGCGAGTCTTGCCGGCGCAGGGCCTGAATTGATTTTACTGAATTTTGATGGAGTGCAGAGGCTTGTTCCCCAGAATGTAGTGAAAGAAATAACAATCGAGACAATAAACGCAGCAGACTATTCCTTATTCCTTGATGGACTTGTAGAAATTTCTCAATATAATGGCTTGAATTATATTATTCCTTTTAGAAGTCTTGATTTTTTAGTGCTCCTGTACAATAAAGAATTTGTGGAAGAACCTCCGGAAAGCTTTGAAGAAATAATAGAATACTGTAATGAGGTAAATAATTTTAATCAGGGCATATATGGTTTTCTGCTAAATAATAATGCAGCTGACTGGATAATACCTTTTATAGGGGGATACGGAGATTGGATTGTTGACTACGGCTCTAATTCTCTGACTATGGCCAATCAGGCAACCGTAAAGACCATGGAATTTTTGGATAATATTTATAATCAGGAGAAAATATTGCCTTCTAACATTGAGTACAGTGAAATAAACGAGTTATTCAAGAGCGGAAACGCTCATATGATTATAGATAATATAAATATGGTAGAGGAATACAGAGCAGCAGGGCTGGACATAGGTGTGGCTGAAATACCCCGTGCTTTACAGAGTAATAAAAACCCGACACCTTTAATTTCAGGTACCGGTTTTATTATAAATATAAATTGTTACGGAAATGAATTGGAAGCTGTAAACGAATTCATAAAGTATATGCTGACAGATGAAGTACAGGTTGAATGGACTTCAAGCACCGATACTTTTCCGGTTTTAAAAAAAATTGATATAAATTCTCTGATTAAAAACAATGATATAATTTTAAACGCTTTTCAACAGGCAAAACTATGCAGGGGCAAACCATATGAGAAACTTATCATGGTAATAAGAGATGCCATAAGAGATAACGCAAAGAATGTTATTTCCGGAAACATGTTTCCTGAAGACGCTGCATTAAAAATACAGGAAGATGCGTTGAGACTGAGATCTGGCGATGTTACCGCTGAAGAGGCTGAAGAGACAGAAGGAGTGGAAGAAACTGAAGAAAACGGAGGAACTTAAAGAAGCAGAGTAACATTTAACTTTTTAAGACTGAGGAGCAAATTGAATGAATGGAGACAATGGATTTAAATCTTTTTTTATAAAAGGCCTGGTTATAATACTGGTGGCTATAATATTTCTCGTTATGGGAGTAGCACTTACGATTGGAATCCTGGCTGCGGTAAACAGGGTTTCTCCATCTGAATTAATAAGAGGGGGTATTGCCGGGGAGGAGCAAAATAATGAAAACGGAATATCTGCGGAAAGTGAGGCATCTGTAAAAGAAGAAGCAGGCCAGGACAGCGATGGATTGCTTCTCAGGAATTTTAATAATGCGATAAGCGAAATTGTGGAAAAAGTAACG
>CAYRJH010000012.1:6096-25166 GCA_964424685.1 uncultured Actinomycetota bacterium
ATTGCTTCTCAGGAATTTTAATAATGCGATAAGCGAAATTGTGGAAAAAGTAACGCCGTCGGTGGTGAATATCAGAGTAACTATACAAACGCAGGATCTTCTCGGGCAAACATACGAACAGGAAGGGGTAGGCTCAGGAGTGATTTATACAGAAGACGGCTATATTATAACCAACAACCACGTGGCCGGTGATGCAGATAAACTCGTCGTTACTTTATACGATAGCAATGAGTATCCGGCGGTACTTATCGGAGCAGACGAGAACACGGATATTGCGGTAATAAAAATAGAAGCAGATAATCTAAAAGCTGCGGTTTTTGAATCTACAGATAACGTAAAAGTGGGCGATCTTGTAATTGCAGCAGGGAGCCCTTTTGGGCTTCAGCAGACCGTAACTATGGGAGTAATAAGTGCAAAAGGCAGGGATATTTCAGTTTCACAGGAAACACTTCCAATGGTCAGTCTCATACAGACAGATGCTGCTATAAACCAGGGGAACAGCGGAGGGCCGCTGATAAATTCAGACGGTAAGGTAATAGGTATTAATACTATAATACTTTCTCCATCCGGGGCAAGTGCGGGAATTGGATTTGCAATTCCAAGTGATACTGTTGTAAATATCGCGGAGCAAATCATAGAATACGGTAAGGCAAGGATCCCTTATCTGGGTATAGCAATGGCGGATAATGAAACGGATATAGCCGGAGTATATATCAGCAATGTTACCGAAGGCTATCCTGCAGAGAAAGCCGGGATAAAACCCGGCGATATAATTACCGAATTTGATAGCGTGAAGGTACAGGATCCTTTAGGGTTGATGGCACAGATATTGAGGCATAATGTGGGAGATTCAGTAAATACAAAGATATATAGAAACGGCCAGTATCTGGATATTACACTGGAATTGGCAGAGAGCCCGCTTACGGAGGCTGTAAAATAGGTAAAATAAATAAGCGGCTTTAAGAAGAGGGGAATTTTGGATAAAAATAATTACGGGAATAGGCCCCGGGAGATAGATGAAAGAGTTCTGGTTGCAAAGTCAAAAAAGGGAGACAGGGCTGCTTTTGAAGGGCTGGTAAAGCAATTTTCAAAGTATGTATATACCACCGCCTTTTTCATATTAAGGGACACCCATGAAGCAGAGGATGTAAGCCAGGAAGTATTCGTAAAAGTATATCTTTCAATAAAGGGTTTCAGGGGTCTTTCCAGTTTTAAAACATGGATAAGAAAGCTTACGGTAAACACCTGTATTGATAAATTAAGGCTTCATTCAAAAACAAAAGATAAAAAGGTAAGCCTGGAAAAAATAACCGAAGATTATGAAGTAGTTTTTACGAGATTCAGCCAGAGTCTTGAAAAAAGCTATTTTAATAAAGAAACGGTAAAAGAAGTCCTAAAAATTATGGTAAACCTTGACGAAAGTTACAGGATCCCATTGATTTTAAGGGACCTCCAGGATTATAGCTACAGGGAAATATCTGAGTTAACAGGAAAACCAATAGGAACAGTAAAAACCAATATTCACCGTGCCAGGAAAATGATAAAGGATAAACTGAAAGTATAAATATTGATAAATATAATAGAATTTAAAATGAAACAAAAAGAAATAATTTGAATCTATTATAGTGTGATTTCAAATCGGTTTTATGATTTTAATTATAAGAAGCTATGAATGATATTGATAAATATTTAAAAATTGCCAAAGATGCGGTTATAGAGCCATCCGGCAACATAGAGGAAAAAATAATAAACAGGATATCTCATATTGACAGTAAAGATAAGAGCCTGCTTAATGATAGTTTCCTGGATTTTTTTAAGAAAAGCAATTCACGGCTTTATCTTGCCATTGAAAAAATAAAGGATAATCCCGGAGCTTTTACGACCATTGTTATAACAGCGATTTCCATTTTTATTTTTCTAATCTTTATCGGTAAAATACTTTCAAACGCAGAAAAAACCGGCGGGGACAGAAGCCGGCTATCTTCTCCTGAAGATGAGGCTTAAAAGAAATAGAGCTATGATAATGATCCAGAACCATGGATTGGTCAGCAGGTTCCTTATTGGTTCATATCCGATTCTTCCAAAAGCCGTTTCAAGAATATTCTCCAGCCAGTTATAAATATTTATAAAAAAAGATTTTATATTTTCCGCCGTAAACAAATTTTTTATTGCTTCCATATTATATAAATTCTATCGTTTATTTATTTAATTGTAAAATTTGACAGAAAATAAAAAATTTCTTAATGTTTATACAGGTTTTATTAAATCAGTGGAAGAAACAAAATGCATAGAAACAGAATAATATTTTTACTTCTAATTCTGTTTTTATTTCTCACAACTACCGGATGTAATCTGAATGCTAAGGATATAACCGGCAGGGATTCATATATTGATAATGGCGGAAGCAGTATTGAAGAAAAGGATTATTCGAACAATAAAACCCTGGGAAGCGAGACAGCCGGAAATATCCTGCCGGTAGCTATCATAGAGATATACCAGCAAGGTTCGGGCGGAGATTATTTTACAGTGGGGAATCCGGTATATTTTTCTGCCGGAAATTCAATGGACGCCAATGGCGACACTTTAAGCTTCCAGTGGCAGATAGAGGGCATGGATATAATATCCGGAGAGGAGATTCCTTATATTTTTGATGAACCTGGAGAATATTTGATAATCCTCATGATCAACGATGGAAAAGACACGGTAACGGTTTCAAAAAAAATCTATCTGGCAGAACCTGACAGTCATTTTTTAATTACAAAATCTCACGAAGCAACAGTTGATATGGAATATATTATTACCAATAATGGCCCGGCTGATATAGAAGATATAATATGTCTGCTTCAGATCCCTCAAACATATCAGCCATTTCAAATTATTAAGGTCTATAAATCCAATTACGGCAAAGCCGACGAATTATACAGCGATGAGTATAATGTAATTGCCAGATTTAATTTAGGCAATCTTTCAACCGGAGAATCTGCTAAAGCTTATATAAGTTGTGATGTTGTATTATTTGAATATGAGTATGAGAGGATTGAAGATAAAATATTATCATATGACCCGGCAGATAGAGACTTATCCCTTTATACAAAAGATGAATATTATATAAACAGTAATTCCAGGCAGATACAGTCGGTAATAGATACGGTGGTTGGTGAAGAAACAATCCCGATAAAAATAGCTGAAAAGTTATATAATTATGTGGCAAATAGAATGGTATATGATGAAGCGAGATTAACCGGCGGGGAGAGCAGATATTCTTACGCTTCGGAAATACTCCAGAGAGGGAAGGGAGTGTGTACAGATTATTCCATTTTATATACCGCTTTATGCAGGGCTGCGGGAATCCCTGCCAAATTTGTACAGGGTATACCAGTATTCAGCATATTAACGGAAGGAGAAGGCAGTCTCCCATATGGACATGCATGGGTGGAGATAAAGCTCCCAGTATATGGGTGGGTCCCGATAGACATAACAACAGAAAGTGGATTTATGGCTTATAACTATTATCTTAACATGGAGACCTATAAAGGGTCCGGAGTATTTTACAGAAGTCTTTCAGTTGATAGTCTGGATTACTATCCTTCCGGATTTTATTATTCCTGGAAAGGGAATATTGAGCCGGATATTACAAGGGAAACAATATATAGTGTTAGCGGATTAAATAAGGAGAGTTTAACGGTAGTATCCGAAAGTGAATTTTTAGATACAGTTGGAGACATGCTCTCTGAGTATAGCGCCTCGATAAACCATTTCAATTCCCTGCATATTGAAAACTGGACATATAATGACCCATATGAAATTTCAATAGAAGAAGCTTTTCTTTTAAGATTGCTGGAGCTATCTGGAGAATTGGAAAGAATTAGTTACCCGGAAAGCTATGCAGCGGATAGGAACAGTCTTGTAGAAATATTAAATAAGATTAATTTGCATAAGGAAACGATGATAGAATGCATGAAAAATAATAATTATGACTGCAGTAAAAATGAAAACACTTTATTTATCAGTTCTTTAAATGAATTGTTTGATTATTACAACAATATGATACAAAGATTTAACTGGAGATATTAGAAGAAATGATATTGGTTCAAAGAATATTATTTGGGCTTGCCTTAATTGTGGCGGTAATTGCCATTATTTATCTGGTTTCGGCTGTATATAGATTTTTTACTCAGTCTTATGATGTATATCACCCGAAAAAAGAGATTACAGCAACCCCTTTTGATATAAAATTGTATTTTGAAGAAATTGTATTCAAATCTTCTGACGGAATAAATATTTCCGGCTGGTTTATTCCGGCGGGAAAAAGAAAGGAGATTGTATTATTTTTACATGGAAATGGCGGAAATATCTCAAAAAGGCTTGCTTTGATAGATTACTTTAATAGACAGATAGGACTGCCGGTTTTTATAATTGATTACCGCGGTTATGGCAAGAGCGGAGGCACGCCGACTGAAGAGGGGACCTACCTGGATGCAGCTGCTGCCTGGGAATATTTAACAGGTTCACGAAAAATAAAACCTGAAAATATTATAATATATGGACGGTCATTGGGCGGTCCCATAGCAGCGAAACTTGCGGGAAAAGTAAAGAGCAGGCTCCTTATACTGGATTCGACCTTTACTTCAATGAAGGATATTGCAGCAGAAATATACCCATATCTTCCTGTAAGGAAATTTTTTAAATTTAATTATTCCACTATTGATTATTTGAAGGAAGTATCGTGTCCGGTATTAATAATACACAGTGCGGGAGATGATTATATACCGTTTTCACATGCGGTAAAGCTATATAATACCGCAAACAAACCAAAGCATTTTTTAAAAATAGAGGGCACCCATAAAAACAATTATATAAAATCAAAACAGGTTTTTATTGAAGGCATAAAATCTTTTATATCAGAATACCGGAAAAGTTAGGTAATTTCTTTTTTCATATATATCCAGTCCCGGTAACCGGTGTATTTTTCCATTATACTTGAGGATCTTTTTATAACCGCACTAAAACCGGATTTTTTATAGAGACTGAAAGCTTTGCTATTTTTAGCAGCGACCCAGAGCGTCAAAGCGCTTTTCCCGTTTTTCCTGGCAAAATCTTCTACAAATAAAAGCATTTTTCCTGCCACGCCTTTTCTTCTGTGATTTGATTCAACTGCAACAGTATCAATATATATGGTTCCGGAATTCAGCCTTGGAATTTCAATTGCGGTTATTATAAATGCCCATAAGCCTTTTAGAAACCCAAGGTATTTAATATAGGACCGGAAATCCCTGACATAGCTCTTTATATTTTCCCTGGTTATAATCTCAACAATTCCAACTGTTTTATTTTCCAATCTGGCAACATAGCGCCCCCTATTATTAATGTTTCTCAGGATTTCTGACCTGATAATGTTAAGGGCAGCCTCTTTATTGTTACCGAATACAGGCATAATTTTTTCAAGGAAAGCATCAAATTGTATTTTAAGGTAATTGTCAAGGTCATCTGATTTTAACCTGGCCATACTGATAGCAAAGACGTTGTTGGATGTGTTTATTATGCTGCTCATTTAATGGCCTTTTTCTCAAGCAGTTTTTGGGCTTTTTTAAGGTTTTCTGTTGAAGTCAATAGCTTTACCCCTCTCAGGGTCTGGAGCATTGAAATATTTTGGCCGGCATCATCTGAAAAAATCTCACTTTTTATACCGGCGCTTTCAAGATAGCTTCTGGCAATTTCAGCTTCTATCCTTGAACTAAAAATTTTAATTGTGGATAATTTATTCATTTTTTTTGCTTAATAATGGTATACCGCAATAATTATAATGGAATTTTACAGGTTAAGCCAGACAAAGCTGTATCTGGAAATGAGCGGAAACAGGGACCCGGTGCCTGGCTCAAATATATAACCGGGCGGGAGCGGCGAGACATTATTTTTATTTGAAGAATTAGTATCTATGATATACACTGATTTAAGGCCTGGCTTATAAAAATTTCTATTAACGGTTAACGGGAAAACAGTCAGGAATAAATAAGGATTTTATTTTGGAGACCATAAATAAAAAAAGAATGCCGGAAATCTCATGATAGAAAAATCACTTTTATTAAAAGTCTTCGAATCTGCAGGCATGCAGAGGTGGAACGACCAGATCCGCACCATAGAGCTTACCGAGCTTGATAAACAGGCGCATAAGATGGTTATTGCGTATATTCTGGGAAAATGTGAAGGAGATATAAGAAAGCATAAAGTTGACTGGCTCGAAATAATAGAAAACGGACTTTTTGAGATTTTTAAAAGAATCACCCTGACTGATTTAAAGCCCCCGCTGGTAGATAGGATCAGAAAAGATAAGAAACGTTATAAAGAGTTAAATAGTTGGGTTTTTACAAGGATAAGCCCACTGACGGAACAGATAGGGGGAGATTTTAATTCGAGGTTTAAAAAATATCTGCTTGAGGAAAAAGAGACTCTTGAAAGAAGAATAGTGAGCGGTGCGCATTTTTATGTGTCTAAATGGGAGTTTGATATTATCAAACCGGCAAATCCCAGGGCTGACCTGGTAAAAGAAATTTCTGATAGTATTTCCCGCGAGCAGGAGAAATATAGTGACTTAAAATGTATGGAAATCTTCCTGAAAAATAGAAAACTAGTGGATTTTGCCGATATATGCGGACTGCTGCGTTTCCAGCAGAGGTGGAGCCATCTTTACCGCATACCAAAAACTTCTGTACTCGGACATATGCTGATAGTGGCCATATTTTCATTTTTATTCTCTTATGAAGCAGGACTGGCGCGGGAAAATTGTATAAATAATTATTTCACCGGTCTTTTCCATGACCTTCCGGAAGTTTTGACCCGTGACATAATTAATCCGGTAAAAAAATCGGTTGAGGGGCTTGATGAGCTTATAAAAGATTATGAGATTAAAGAAATGGAGAAAAAGATATACAAGCTGATTCCGGAGGGCTGGCATAAGGATCTAAGGATGTTTACGGAAGATGAATTTTCTGACACCGGCCGGAGAAACGGGGTGCTGGTAAAGGGCGCGGATGATCTTGCCGCATTTATTGAAGCCTATCTTGCCCTAAAAAACGGTATAAGAAACGAAGACCTTGTTTATGCCAAAAATAAGTTAAAAAATAAGTATAAATCCAGGATTATCGATGGTATAAACTTTGGAAAAATTTATGATGATTTTAAATAGTCAGGACGGTGCCGCAGATGAATATAAATCTTATAAATATATGGATAAATTTATGGATAACGCATGGATAAAGAGATAATAATATCAAAATCAAAATATCTTGCCGGGCTGCAGTGCCTCAAATATTTCTGGTACCAGGTTAATGCCAGAGAAGAGATACCGCAACCGGATTTTGTAAATCAGTTTATTTTTAACCAGGGGATACAGGTGGGTGAATATGCAAAGAAGCTTTATCCCGGAGGAATCGACCTCGGTAAAATAGTAAACTTTTATGAACAGCCGGCAAGGACCCTGGAAATTTTACAGGAGAGAAAACCAATTTTTGAAGCAGCCTGCAGAAGCGGAAACATCTATTGCAGGGCAGATATCCTTCTTCCGGCAGATGAAAATAAATGGGATATTGTTGAGGTAAAAAGCTCAACCCAGGTTAAGGAAGAAAATATTCATGATGTTGCATTCCAGAAGCATTGTTTTGAAAGTGCAGGCATTGGTATAAGAAGATGCTACCTTACCTGTATTAATAATCAGTATATAAGGAAAGGAAGCATTGATCCTGAAGGACTATTCAAAAAGACAAATATTACGGCAGAGGTAGAAGAAGCCCTGGAAGGAATAGAAGAGAGAATACGGGAGATGCTGGATACAGCAGAAAAAAGAGAACCCCCGGGGATTTTAATCGGGAGGCATTGCCATGAGCCATATACCTGCCCGCTTAAAAATAAATGCTGGGGATTTTTGCCGGAGAATAATGTCTTTAATCTATACGGAAATAAAGATAAAGCAGTTCAACTTTATAAAGAAGGGATTCTCTCCATAGAAAATATTCCCGACCGGTATGAATTGAGCCTTAAACAGCAAATACAGCATCAGTGCGCTAAGAAAAAAGAGCCGATGGTAAACAAAAAAGAGATATTAAAATTTATAGATAATCTAAAGTACCCGTTGTATTTTTTTGACTTTGAGACTTTTTCCACGGCTATCCCGTTATATGATGGAGTAAAACCTTATCAGAGAATACCGTTTCAATATTCAATACACTTGCTTGATTCTATTGATGGGCAGCCGGAACATCATGATTTTTTAGCAGCAGACTTAGAGGATGCGAGAGGGAAATTACTTGAAAGCCTTAAAGGGCATATAGG
This sequence comes from uncultured Actinomycetota bacterium, assembly GCA_964424685.1. Taxonomy (GTDB): domain Bacteria; phylum Actinomycetota; class Humimicrobiia; order Humimicrobiales; family Humimicrobiaceae; genus JAQVEM01. Next base: position 14,422 of record CAYRJH010000012.1, read on the forward strand.
GGAAGAGGGGAGCATAGTCGTTTATTGTGAACAATTTGAAAAAGGTGTTTTAAATGAACTGGCAATAGCCCTGCCTGAATATAAAGAGTTTATAGATTCAATACTTCCGCGGATAGTCGATCTCTATAAGCCTTTTGGAAATTTTTATTATTATCATTCTTCACAGAAAGGGAGCGCTTCGGTTAAAAGCGTTCTGCCGGCAATTACAAAGCTTAGTTACAAAGGAATGGAAATAGCTGATGGTATGGCGGCCAGTGTATATTTTCTTTATATTTACGGAAATTATAATTCTCCAAAAAATTCTATAAAAAGCTTACCTTCGGAAAATGAGATAATCAGGATTAGGGAATCGCTGATAAAATATTGTGGATTGGATACCGGAGGCATGATTCATATTTTAAGAGCGCTGGCAAAAGAATCTGCACAATAAATCCAAAAATCAGCAAACTATCCTTAAAAAAGCTGTAAGAAAAAATAAGAAGAAGATGCTACTGTCTTTTCTTAATAGAAATACTTATAACTGCCAGAAGAAGAAATGCCACACCTGTTACGGCCAGGACAAGTATGTTAATCAATGGAGAAAGCTCCTTATTGCCGTAGAAAAAAACAACTCCCATCATCTGCTTAAAGTCAGTGAGTGCCTGGGCCGGCGCACCTGCAAAAGCCTCCGCCAGCGGCTTTTCCATCATAATTTGCCGGTATAGTGAAGCTGCATGACTTATAGGAAATATTTTTATTACGGTCTGTACACTGGATGGGAATTGCCCGACCGGGATATATATTCCTGTCAGAAAACCGATGAGAGTCCCTATTATAGTGCTTGCAGTAGTATAAGCATTGCTGCTTTTAAAAAATGTCACAAAAAAGAAGACCATTGAGGAACTGGCAAAAACAGATATCAGCATCACTCCGAGTAATTTTAATAATGACATAAAGCCAAGAAGTTCCCCACCGTTAGAAAGTATGTAAATTTCAGCTATAACCAGTGCTACAATACTTATGATAACACCAATTATAAAAGAGCTTATCAAATATCCACTGGCAAGTTGTGAGCGTTTTAGGGGAGCTGAGTAGAAGTCTTTTAAAATTTTTTTTGTCTTATCCTCAACCATAATACCGACTGCACCCATTGTTGTAGTTATTGAGGTAACGGATAGGATTCCCGCCATAATCCAGCTGTCAATAATGAAACGGCTATTGCTTCCGAGCAGACCTACATACCCTTTAACCATCATATTTCCCAGAAAAAAAACATAAAGCCCGATTATTATTAATACGGCGAGAAGTGAGAAAAATACAGAGGTCCTGTCACGGAAAAAAAGTTTTAAATTTCGCTTAATTAAATTAATCACAGCTGCCATCTAGTTTGTATCCTCCCTCATAGCATGACCGGTAATTTTCACGAAGGCATCATCCATGCTCCCGCTTATTACTTCAAAACCTGATATAAGTTTTTCTAGTTTGTTTACCAGCGGCAATGCCTTAAGAGTATCTGAAATAGAAATAATAAAAGCCCCTCCGGATACAACAAATTCTATATTTTGTTCAATTAAAAAACTTTTAAGATTTTTGCTGTCTTTCGGAATAAGCTGAAGGGTATCCGTGCTGTATTTTGCCCGGAGCTCAGAGGGGGTGCCACTGGCGGAAATCAGGCCGTTATCGATTACTGCAACATAATCAGCTTTTGCTGCTTCTTCCATATAATGAGTGGTGAGAAATACCGTCATCCCGGTTTCATTCTGCAGGTTGCGGATTGTATCCCATACACTTTTTCGCGTTTGCGGATCAAGACCGGTAGTAGGTTCATCTAGAAACAGGATTTTAGGTGTATTTACAAGAGCTCTTGCAATATCAGCCCTGCGTCTCTGGCCGCCGGAAAGCTTTCCATAGGGGCGCCTGTAAAAGCTTTTAACATCTGCGGCGCCGGCAGCTCTTTCAATGGCTTCGGAAAGCTCTTTTTTTGGCACGCCGTAAAAACTGCCGCGCGTGTAAAGATTTTCCCTTACGGTTAACAGATCATCAAGAATATTATCCTGAAATACGACCCCGATATCTTTCCTGATTTTATCATCCTGCGTGCCGAGCGTATAACCGTTAATTGTTACTTCCCCGCTGTCAGGCTTAAGAAGGGTGCAGATAATATCTATGGTAGTAGTTTTCCCCGCGCCGTTTGGACCAAGAAATGCGAATAGCTCGCCCTTGTTCACATGGAAATCTATACCTCTGATGGCCTTAACGTTTCCATAATTTTTTATTAAACCTTTTACGCTTATTATATGCGGGGAAGACATCTTTTTAGATTTATTAAAAATTATAAAATCAAGAAAATAAAACTACAGCTTTAAAATTAAATTAAAAATAAATGTTATTTTATTACCTGTTTTTTATCCAACCTTGCCTTGAAAAGATTATACATTATACAGGTGTTATTTCAATCAGGAAAATTATATTTTGTCTGCTTAATGAATGGACTTGATGGTAAATTGCCCGGAAAACCCGGTGCGCTTTGATATTGATAAGGGTAAATCCATCGAGTACCATATAGATCTTTTAGGAACACTGCATGTACCGAAAAGAAAACTGGATGAGATAATTCATATTGATTGCTTTTAAAATTACAGGAGTGCCTATCCCTCTACAAAGAATAAGTTATAAAGCAACAGCGAAGAATATCAGGGCAGTATAATTTAAAAAAGTAAGGGTACGGGGATTTGTTATGCTCTGCTTTTGCGGATTTCCTCAAAAATTATGATACAGGGACCCTGGCCTTTGCAAATCAGTTTTTCAAGTTTAAAAGTTATATTATCCCCGAATTCTTTTGCCCATATCATGTACTCTGTATTACAAATGGTGCTTCCGACTTTTTTTGACAAGTCTATCCGCCCCGATTTAATCATTATATTATGCCAGGGGCAGCTATGGATTATTATTTTTATTTTGTGCTCATTCAGTTTTTCTGTTTTGAATTTAAAGCTGTCCAGTTTTAATTTTACTTTAAAGCATTCAATGAGAGCCTTAATGCCATTATCTAATTTTAATTTATTTTTTAAAAAACGTGACTGTATCTTAGGCATAACTTCCCACACTTTTTTATCTATATCGAGGGCTGTGTCGAATCCATATTTTTCTTCAACCTTTACAAACCACAATCCGTCCACTGCAGTATAAGAGCGGTGAAAATATTCAAGCGTTTCTTTATCTGAAAGTTTCATGCTTTCAAAGTAAAATCAATTATTTATTAATTTTAAAATTTCTTAAGGGTAAATAATAATATAAAATATAATACACTTTATATTAAAAAATGGAATAAAAAATGAGTTTAAAAAAGGCTGGTCAGTAACAAAGTTATAAAAGGTAATATTTTTAAAAGAATACCTTGCATTGTATTATACCTTGTGTTAGAATGTTCCATAAATTGAAAGGAGAGGATGTGGTGCTATGAATATACAATTTAAAAAAGGCGTTCTGGAATTGTGTGCGCTGGCTTTGCTGGCAAAGAAAAACCGGTACGGATATGAGCTGGTAAATGAAATCTCTAAGAATATATCCATTTCAGAGGGGACAATTTATCCGCTGCTGAGGCGCCTTAAAAATGACGGCTATGTTACAACTTATCTTGAGGAATCCAGTGAAGGAGCTGCAAGAAAATATTATCAGTTGACGGAAGCCGGAAAGAAAATGGGAAAAGAACTTAAAGAAGAGTGGCTGACCTTTGTCAAGAAAGTAAATAGTTTTATTAAAGGTGGTGTAAAGAATGGATAAAAAAGATTTTATTAAAAAGTTATCAGCGTATCTTAGCGGTATTCCTGAGGAGGAAAGGCAGGATGTTGTAAATGATTTTGAAGAACACTTTAAGGAAGGGCTCCTGGAAGGAAGGACCGAAGAAGAAATTTCAGATTCGCTTGGCGATCCAAAAATTCTTGCCAATCAGCTCAGGGCAAGTATTTTAATAAGCGAAGCGGAAAAAACTACATCTGCTTCAAATATAACCAGGGCAGTTTTTGCTACGCTCGGGGTGGGATTTTTTAATCTTGTATTTGTGCTTGGGCCGTTTATTGGCATTGCTGCGGTTCTTGTGGCTTTATTTGCCTGCGCAATTGCTGTTACTGCAAGCGGTATTGCGGTATTCTTTGCATCGATTTTTGGGCCAGTATTTTCTCAATATTTTGTATTAAGTATAAATCCTGCCGGGGCAATATTTATGTCAATGGGCGCAACCTGTTTTGGGATTTTATTTTTTATTGGTGATATATACCTTGCAAAACTATTATACAGGATGTTCGTAAGGTATATAAAGTTTAATTTAAGAATCATAACCGGAAAGGAGTAGGAAATGAAATTAAATATAAAAAAATTAGTTATCTGGCTCACAGTTATTATGGTTGCGTGTTTTATAACCGCAGGCATTATCCTGGCTGTATTCGGAAATCTGGGTATAACGCTAGAAAAAATTGATGAAACAAAGACCATTGAGACTGAAGGGGTGGATGAGATTTCCATAGATATAACCAGCACGGATATAGACATTATATCTACGGACGAAGGGGAAATCACGGTACATCTCTATGGCGAAGTTTCTGCAAACAGTAAAAAGGAATTACCGGCTCTTATTGCTTATAAGACAGGTAAGGAATTACGGATAGAAATTGCAAGACCCCGGATGGTTTTAATCGGGATAAATATATGGAGGACAAAACTTGACGTATATGTCCCGAAAGATTTAATAGAAACTCTAAAAATAGATACAGTATCATCAGACACACGTATAAGCGATCTAAATGTAAATAAAATCAACATCAGTACTGTATCCGGAGATTTTAAAGGTGAGGCATTAATCACAGATAGTTTAAAGTTAAATTCAACTTCAGGAGATATTAACCTGGGGGATTATACCGGTAGTGTAAAAATCAATACTGTATCCGGGGATGTAGTGCTGGAAAATGGGAGCCAGAACGATAATGTTGAAGCAGTTACTGTTTCAGGCGATATTTATATGGAACAAAAAGATTCAAGCAATATTAATATCAGGACAATATCAGGAGATGTTGAAATCAATCTTTCCGAGGATGCCCGGTTTTATATTAGGGCGGATTCTGTTTCGGGTGATATTAAAAATAAATTCCCAATCAAAATAATTTCATCAGGCAGAACAAATCTTGAAGGGGTAGTAGGTGGTGATGAAAAAGAAATTATAATCAGCACTACTTCGGGAGATATTAACATAGATTACAGGTAGATAAGGATAAAAGTTTAAAAAATATTTTAAAAAAGGAGGAAACATGAAAAACGTAAATAAAACAAACCGGATAAAAAAAATAACAGGAATATTATTAATAATTGCCCTGGCAGGTATTCTGGCTGTTTCTACAGTTTCCTGTATCTGGACTGTGGGCCTTGTAAGAGGGTCCGGAGAAATTGAAACAGAAGAAAGAGAAGTATCGGGTTTTCAAAAAGTACATCTTTCAGGAACAGGTAATTTAATCATTACCCAGGGGGAGAAAGAATCGCTGGTGATAGAAGCGGATGATAACGTAATACCGCTTATCGAGGCAGAAGTATTAAGGGGAAGATTAACAATCAGTTTAAAAAGGGGTTACAATCTTATACCGACATCTACATTAAAATTTTATCTCACAGTAAAAGATCTTAATGAAATTTCACTGAGCGGGGCAGGTGATATTAACTGTGACAGCTTTAATACCGAAGAGATGGAATTTAAAATCAGCGGAGCCGGAGATATAGACTTTAATATAAATGCCAGAAAGGTTGAAATTACTTCATCGGGAGCAGGTAATTTAACCCTGAGCGGCCAGGTCGATGTTCAGGAGGTTAATATTAGCGGTGTTGGGAAATACGATGGAGCCGGTCTGGAAAGTAAAAGATGCGAGATTACTGTTGCGGGAGTCGGCAGCGCAACGGTAAATGTCAGCGAAGAACTTGATGTTGATATCAGCGGAGTGGGCAATGTCAATTATATAGGGACCCCGCATGTAGAACAGGATATTTCGGGACTTGGCAATGTTAAAAGTATTGATTGATGTTAAATAGTCTGATAAAAAAAGAAAGATAATGTTATATTCCTGGATAATTATTATTAAGGATGATATTAAAACTAAAGAAGGAGAAAAAATGGAAGAACCGGATAAAAAAGAATTAAAAGAGGGAAAGAAGCAATTAGAAGGAGTGTTAATACTATGCTGGGTTATGGCTATTCTTACAGGACTGGCTGTCTTTTCCGGGTTTAACTGGAGCTGGGGTCCTATGAGTTTTATAACACGTTATATAGGTGAGCCATTCACTATGAATGCAGCTAAGGATATCATTGAAAATTTTGTAAGTTTTCCCTTTAAAATGGTCTATTCTTTAGTTGTTCCGGCATTATATGTAGCAGAGTTGATTGGTATTTATCAGAAAAAATCTTTTACAGTTCCTCTCGGAAGAGCAGTCCTGGTAATAACAATGATATTCTTTTTCCCTGTCGGTACCATAATAGGGGGTATATTATGGAAGAGGTTCAATCACCCTATGTCCAAAAAGTATCTGGATTATGAAGACTAATTCCGCCATATAATTTAATTGTTAAAAGTAAAGAATACAAAAAAAGGGGTCAATTAATTGACCCCTTTTATAATGCCTGGTGGGGTTATGCCTGTTATTCCATTTGCATATAAGGGTTACAGGTAAGGTTTATATTTTACTTGGAAAAATATATTATACTATAATGTTAAAGAAAATAAATTTTGGAGAAAATATTTATGACAATAAAAATCCGTGAAATTAAGAATAAATAGTTGAGGTTTAAAAATTCTTATCTTGCATATTATACTCAGATGATTGTTAAGAGAAATGTTAACAATTTAATTAATAAATAATATAATAATTAATAACCTGTAATAAAAACCTGTGTCAGCTTAGAAATGAAAAAACAGGGATAAAGTTTTAATGGAATTTACAATATAACAATATAAAGTTATGAAGTTAAAGCAAAAGAAGTTAATAGCTGCAGCAAAAGTCATTATTGTATTATTAACTTTTATTCTTTTTATTATTCCTATAGGTAGTTTAGAAGCTGATAATAATTTGAATTTTTTGGATCATATTCCTTATGTATACTGGAAAATAAAACCGGGAACTCAGAAAGCAGTGTATATTACAGGGTATAATGCAGGGAGTAAGGAAAAAAGGGAAGAGATTTATAGATTAATAGATAAGACTGAATTAAACAGTATTGTATTTGATGTGAAGGATGACTGGGGTTACATTGACTATAATACAAATGTAGAACTGGCAAAAGAGATAGGGGCAAATAAAGGTTATTACGACCTGGATTTGTTAATAAAGGAAATGAATGCCAGGAGGATTTACGGCATAGCCAGGTTTGTTGTTTTTAAGGATAGTATTCTGCCGAAATCCAGAACAGAGTTTGCAATTAAAGATTCAAGAACCGGGATGCCGCTTTATTCGGAAGGTTCTTATTGGCCCGATATTTATTGTGAAGAAGTCTGGGATTATTATATAGAAATTGTAAAAGAACTTGCTTCAAAAGGAATTAAAGAGATTCAGTTTGATTATATAAGGGCACCTGCCAGAGGAAACACAGCTTATGCTGAATATACATATAATACCGATAATAATACAAAGGTCTGGGCCGTAACTAATTTTTTAAAAAGAGTAAGGGAAGAAACTAAAAATTATAATATTAAAATATCTGCAGATGTTTTCGGATGGGTTCTTATAGCGGAGAATGATCAGGGCATAGGACAGTGTCTGGAAGAGATTATACCATATCTGGATTATATATATCCCATGCCATATCCATCTCATTATTCTTCAAAATTTTTAGGATATGAACTTCCCGAAAGCCACCCTTATGAAGTTGTAACCTATACTCTTAAAAAAGGACTGTTAAGAATGGATGACACGGAATGCATGATAATTCCCTGGATACAGGCATTCAGTTTGAGGGTGAGATATACAGAAAAAGAAATATTGGAGCAGATAAAAGCGGCAGAAGATCTGGGAATAGAAGGATATTTGTGCTGGAATGCAGTAAATAATTATGGAATGGTAGAAAAGGCATTGGATATTAGAGACAGCAGGTAAATGAAATCTGTGAGCCAATTCCCGGACTTGCTAAAATCATAAAACGGGAATTTGCAAAGATTGGTTCTTGAGAAGACTTTAAAAATTGGAAAATTTTTAGAAAAAATTTTAATATAAAATGGGATTTAATATTAATGAAGGGAATATCATGGAAATTAAAGAGAATTACGAGTATGGGGGATGGGAAAATTGTATTCACCTGGCAAACGGTGAAATAGAGACAGTAATTACTACTGATGTCGGCCCAAGAATTATACGTCTTGCTTTCACAGGAGAAAAAAATATTTTTGGGGAAATGGAACAGCATAAGGGCATGGCTGGCGGAAATGAATGGCTATTATACGGGGGCCACAGGTTATGGCATGCTCCCGAGGTTATGCCGCGTACATACTATCCTGATAATAAACCTGTTAGCTACAAATGGGATGGGAAAACTCTAAAACTTATCCAGGATATGGAGGAGACGACAAGAATTCAAAAAGAAATAGAGATAACCTGCGGTTCAGAAAATAGTATCAGAGTGCTGCACAGGCTCATTAACAAAAACCTCTGGGACATAGAAATGGCACCGTGGGCACTTACCGTAATGGCAAAGGGCGGAAGAGCTATAATACCACAGGAACCATATCAGGAAGCAGGAGAAAACCTCCTTCCGATGCGTCCCCTTGTTCTCTGGTCTTATACCAGAATGAACGACCCGCGTTTTATATGGGGTAATAATTTTATACAGGTAAAGCAGGATCCTGATGAAAAAAGCCCTCAGAAAATCGGAGTTTTAAATACACCTGGCTGGATCGCATACAGCTTTAACGATTATCTTTTTATAAAGACATATAGCTATAATCCTAAAATTAGATATCCTGATTTTGGAGTGAATACCGAAATTTTCACAAACCCGGATATACTTGAAATGGAAACACTTGGCAGTTTAGAAAAAGTATCTCCTGGAGGATTTGTTGAGCATACCGAAAACTGGTTTTTATTTAAAGAAAAAACGGATGAAGACGAAGAGCTCCTGGGAAAAAAGCTGATTCCCATAATAAAGGGATTAGATGCAAAAATTTAAAGGTTTTCTAAAAAACTGACCTTTAATAAAAAAAAGATTAGCGAAAACTTAAATGGGCACATGTTGATATAATCATATGTTTATCATTTATTTCTTCTTTGCCATCTCGTCTTTTTAAGCATTTTTTTATGCTTTTTCTTTCTCATTTTTCTTCTTCTCTTCTTGATAACTGAGCTCATGCCACTTCCTTAATTTGAATACCTTTATAAAATACAAGGTAAAGATTTAAAAATTAAAAATTACTTCTCTATACCAGGTAAGCTATTATAACAGAAATAATCCTGTTATTGTATCAGTATCTTAAAAAACTTTTAAGCAAAAAAAGAGATAAAAAAATTTACCGATTTTCCCGGGATTATTTATTGCCGGGGAAAGTTACATATCGGTCTGTAAGGATTTTTTATCTTTTTTTTGGCAAATAAAAAGCAAAAAATTAAAAACTTTATTGACATACAATATATAGTATATTATTATTTGCTTGTACACAACATAATGAGTTGAATCAGATCTCCTGAAAGGGTATATTTAGTATATGCTCTCAGAATAAAAAGTAATTATGAAACTTTTTTAAATAATAATGTTTTCTCTATTCTGTAAGCAGGCCACTAATATGCGGTGTTTATGGATTGGAGTTTTATTTATTTTAAATTATTAATGAAAAATTCTTTAGGATACCGGAGGTATTAATAAATGGAAATGGATAATTTAAAGAAAGTTAAGAGCAAAACCAATAAGGATGATTATTACCTCAATAAAGAAATCAGTTTATCTGAAAATGCTGTAAAAGTCCTGGAAAGAAGATATCTAAAAAGGGATGAAGAGGGAATTCTTCTGGAGAACCCGAGGGATATGTTTATAAGGGTTGCAAGAAATATTGCATCTGCTGAGAAGAATTATGGTAAAACAGAGGAAGAAATAAAAGAGATAGAAAAACAATTTTTTGATATCATGACAGATCTCGATTTTCTTCCAAATTCCCCGACTCTTATGAATGCCGGAAAAGAACTTCAGCAGCTGGCAGCGTGTTTTGTCCTGCCGGTAGGTGATTCCATGAATGATATTTTTGAGGCATTGAAGGAAACAGCATTGATACAGAAATCCGGCGGCGGAGTCGGGTATTCATTTTCAAATATCAGGCCGAGAAATGATGTGGTTCTTTCCACCAAAGGAGTTTCAAGCGGTCCGATATCTTTTATGACTGTATTCAATGCAGCCACTGATACAATAAAACAGGGTGGAACAAGAAGAGGGGCGAACATGGGAATACTGCGGGTTGACCATCCTGATATTCTGGATTTTATAATATCAAAAGAAAATAATGAGAAATTAACTAATTTTAATATATCTGTCGGAGTAACCGAAAAATTTATGAAAGCTGTTGAAAATGATGAAGAGTATGAAATCATAAATCCAAGAACTAAAGAAGTAGTAGATAAATACAGGGCGAAAGAAATATTTAATAAAATTGTTGTGCACGCCTGGAAAAACGGAGATCCCGGCATCATATTCCTGGATAGATTAAACAAAGATAACCCCACCCCGCATCTCGGCCAGATAGAAAGCACCAATCCCTGCG
>CAYRJH010000013.1:0-5463 GCA_964424685.1 uncultured Actinomycetota bacterium
CCTGATATTATAGAAAAAGGCAGTGACTTCCTGGAAAATGCAAGGATTAAGGCTGAAGGTATTTCAAATTATACCAATAAAATTACTCTGGCTGATGATTCCGGGCTGGAGGTTGATTTTTTAGATGGCAGGCCGGGAGTTATGTCGTCAAGATACAGCGGAGAAAATGCCACTGATAAGCAGAACAGGGATAAACTGCTTGAAGAAATGAAAAGTGTAAAAAAGATTTCCGGCAGAACCGCAAGATTTGTCTGCCATATGGTACTCCGGGACCCGGAAAAAGGTTATATTTTTGAAACCAGGGGAGTTTGTGAGGGCGTGGTAGGTTTTAAAGAAAAAGGCAGCGGTGGATTTGGCTATGATTGCATTTTTATTCCTTCGGGATACAATAGAACGATGGCTCAATTAACTGGAAAAGAAAAAAATAGTATCAGTCACAGAGGGGAAGCTCTCAAAGCTTTATATGAGTTTATTGTAAATTTTTAGTTTTATGTTATTATTTTTCGTGCTAAAATGATGGCTTTGTAACCGGGGTGTAGCGCAGTTTGGTTTAGCGCACCTGCTTTGGGAGCAGGGGGTCGGAGGTTCAAATCCTCTCACCCCGACCATTTCGGGCGGGAATAGCTCAGTTGGCTAGAGCGTCAGCCTTCCAAGCTGAAGGTCGCGGGTTCGAGGCCCGTTTCCCGCTCCAGTTTTTAATAGAAAATTTTAATTTATTATAATATTTGCATGAATTTTGCGCCAGTAGCTCAGCTGGATAGAGCAACGGACTTCTAATCCGTGGGTCGGGGGTTCGAATCCCTCCTGGCGTACCATAAATATAAGGCATTGCATGGGATATGAAGAGCCGGATTCTTTGCTGTGTATAAAAAGTTTGAAATATTTGAGATAATATTAGAAGAATTGGAAGAAAAATATCAGATCTGGTAATGCGGGGCGGTATAACCGGATTATAATTTTAAGATATTTATGGTGAGAATAGCTCAGCTGGCAGAGCACAGGATTGTGGATCCTGGGGTCGCGGGTTCGAACCCCGTTTCTCACCCCATTTTTTTATAAAAAATTTTAATTTGTTATAATAATTATGCTGATTTTATATAATTTATGCGCCTGTAGCTCAGCTGGATAGAGCGTCGGACTTCGAATCCGTGCGTCGGGGGTTCGAATCCCTCCAGGCGTACCATATTATTTTTATAAATGGGCCGTTAGCTCAGCTGGTAGAGCACCTGACTCTTAATCAGGGTGTCACAGGTTCGATCCCTGTACGGCTCACCAGGTTTGCGAGAGTGGCGGAATTGGTATACGCGCTAGACTTAGGATCTAGTGGGCTAATACCTGTAGGGGTTCAAGTCCCCTCTCTCGCACCAGAAAAGATACAAATTTAGGGGTAGAATTTAAAGCTAATGATAGGAAAACATGCTGGATGCATGTTTTCGGGACTTGAATAGACGGACCGAGTGTAAACGAGGGAGTCTGCGGCTCTGCAGCGAACGAAGTGAGACGAAAGACCAAGTCCCCTCTCTCGCACCAGAAAAGATACAAATTTAGGGGTAGAATTTAAAGCTAATGATAGGAAAACATGCTGGATGCATGTTTTCGGGACTTGAATAGACGGACCGAGTGTAAACGAGGGAGTCTGCGGCTACGTAAGCGAACGAAGTGAGACGAAAGACCAAGTCCCCTCTCTCGCACCAATTTCAATTGCATAAACTCCTATTATACTGGTTTGTATTTTATTTATTTTCTATTATAATATGTTTCTTAATGCTGATATGGAAATATATACAGATGTTATTTAAAGCGGCTGGTCAGGGAGGGGACTTATTTGAGCTATAAGATAAAAAACCGGAAAAAAATAGATTTAAATAAGATCAAATTAGAATTAGAGATATCCAATAACTTTTTAAAGAAAAATATTGGCAGAGCCTATAAAAATATATCCGAAAAAGCAAATATTCCCGGTTTTAGAAAAGGGAAAATACCGTACCAGGTAATAGATGTAAATTTTGGCAAGCAATATGTGCTGGGTGAAGCGGCAAGCCTTTCAATTTCGGAATTATATCCGGATATAATCACAGAATCCAGTTTGAATCCAATAGACTACCCGAGAATAAAAATTACACAGCTTAAAGAAGACCTGCCTCTGGGGTTTGAAGTCGAGCTGGAGCTGGAACCCGAGATACAGCTGCCCACTTATAAAGGCATAAAGGTTACCGGTTTTTCTGCAGATGTATCTGATGAAGAGCTGGAACGGCAGATAGATAATATAAGAAATAATTTTGCATCGCTTGAGCCTGTTGAAGATGACAGGCCGGTATCAAAAGGTGATTACGTTACGCTGGATTTTAATGGTGAAATCGAAGGTAAAGAATTTGAAGGCGGCAGCGCAGAAGATTATCTTTTAGAAGTGGGCTCAAACACTTTATTTATGGAATTTGAAGATTCGCTTGCCGGGATGAAAAAGGGCACCGGTAAGAATTTAACCCTTACATTGCCTCAAGATATAAGGAATAAGGAACTGGCAGGTAAACAGGCGAATTTTAAGATTTTTATAAAAGAAATAAAGAGAAAAGTGCTGCCCGCTCTGGACGGAGAGTTCTTAAAAAATCTTGGAGATTTCAAAGACGCAGATGACTTTAAAAACAGTATAAGAGAAAAACTTGCTGAACAGAAGAAAAATTTTAGAAGAGCGAAAATAATAGAAGAGATTTTAAATCATATTATGGATAATATGAAATCCGAAGTCCCCGGGATAATGATTACCAGAAGAATAAAACAGATTAACGAAGAGATTGATGGGAACTTAAAGAAGCAAAAGATAACAAAGGAAAATTATCTTAAAATGGTTAACATCACGGAAAGCCAGTTTGATGAAGAAATCAGTAGCAGGGCGGTAAAAGAAGTAAAAGAATATTTAGTTTTTAAAGCGTTAGAAAAAGCAGAAAAGAAGAGTACGGAACCTTCGGAAGATGAAATAAATAAGGAGAAGGATAATATTATAAGCAGTTATAATAAGGAAGCGGATATTTCAAGAATCAAGGAATTCCTTGAAAGTTCCGACGGGAAAGAAACACTGGTTCAAAGTATAAGAAGAAGAAAGATAATTGATTTATTGATTAACAGTTCAAAGGTGATAGAAGAGAAAGACGCAGGCGGCAGGGATAAAAAAGAAATATGGACGCCTGATAAAAATAAAACAGAATTTGAAAAAAAGGAAGAAAAACTTTGGACGCCTGATTCAAAGTAAACAAAAAGGTGAGATGATTAAAATGAATAATAATTATTTAATTCCAATGGTAATCGAGCAGACTAACAGGGGCGAGCGTTCTTTTGACATCTATTCCCGCCTGCTGAAAGAAAGGATAATCTTTCTGGGAGTAGCCATAGACGATAATATTGCTAATGTTGTCATGGCCCAGCTGCTTCATCTGGAAGCGGAAGACCCGGAAAAAGACATCCAGCTGTACATAAACAGTCCCGGCGGAGTGGTGACTTCCGCCCTTGCGGTGTATGATACCATGCAGTTTATAAAGTCTTCTGTGTCCACTATCTGTATCGGCCAGGCTGCAAGTGCGGCTGCAGTTTTGCTTCTGGCAGGGGAGAAGGGAAAGAGGTTTTCACTGCCCAATTCAAGAGTTATGCTCCATCAACCGTCAGGAGGAGTGTCGGGAACAACTGTTGATATTGAGATCCATGCAAAAGAGATGGTAAGGATAAGGGCTCTCTTAAATGAAATAATCGCCAAGCATACGGGTCAGAGCGTAAAAAAAGTAGAGACGGATACTGAAAGGGATTTTATTTTAAACGCAGAAGAAGCCAAAAAATATGGAATAGTGGACGAGGTCATTTATAAAAAGTAATAATAAATAATATTTCATTAAGGATAGCGGTATATTAATTTTAAAATAACAATATTACTGTTAACAATATTAATAAGGAGTGTGTATAAATTTGTCTTCAGATGAAGGAAAAAAAAGCGATTTCTTAAAGTGTTCCTTTTGCGGTAAGTCGCAGAATCAGGTAAAGAAACTGATTGTGGGACCGGGAGTTTATGTCTGTAATGAGTGTGTGGATCTATGCAATGAGATTATTGATGAAGAATTAAAGGAACAGAAGAAAGTTGATTTTAAAAATCTCCCCAGACCAAAGGAAATATATTCAATTTTAAATGAGTATGTCATTGGACAGGAAAGTGCAAAAAAGGTGCTGTCTGTAGCTGTGTATAATCATTACAAGAGGATAAAATATGAGGACAGGCTGGCTCAGGACAATACGGAAATACAGAAAAGCAATATTCTGCTGATAGGACCCACGGGCTGCGGCAAGACTCTTCTTGCGCAGACCCTGGCAAGAATATTAAATGTCCCTTTTTGCATTGCCGATGCGACATCGCTGACAGAAGCGGGTTATGTCGGGGAAGATGTGGAAAATATATTATTAAAATTAATACAGGCAGCAGATTTTGATATCAAAAGGGCTGAAACAGGGATTATTTATCTGGATGAAATAGATAAAATCAGCCGTAAATCAGAAAATCCATCCATAACAAGAGATGTATCAGGAGAAGGGGTGCAGCAGGCGCTGCTTAAAATCCTGGAAGGAACCGAGGCCAATGTCCCGCCGCAGGGTGGCAGAAAACACCCTCATCAGGATTTTATACAGATTAACACCAGTAATATTCTTTTTATCTGTGGAGGTTCCTTCAGCGGCCTGGAGAAAATAATTGAAAAAAGAATAAATGAGAGCAGTGTTGGTTTCATTTCAAGAAAAATTTCAACAAAAGTAGAAAAGATTGATAAGCTTCTTCCACAGGTTATGCCGGAAGATCTGTTAAAATATGGTTTAATTCCGGAGCTCATCGGGAGACTGCCTGTTGTAAGCGCCCTGTCGAATCTTACGGAGCATGATTTAATAAGAATCCTGATTGAACCAAAGAATTCGCTGATAAAGCAGTATAGAAAGATGTTTAAAATGGATAATGTCGAACTTGATTTTACAGAAGATGCTTTAGTAGAAATTTCAAAGCGGGCTTTACAAAGAGGGACAGGGGCAAGGGGCCTCAGGGCGATTATGGAAGAGATTATGCTAAATATAATGTTTGAAATACCCGAGCGCAGTGACATCGATAAATGTATAATAACCAGGGAAGCTGTTGAGAATAAAATCGAACCCGAAGTATTAAGCAGATCGAATAAAAAAGTATTTTTAAAAGATGAGGAAAAATCAGCCTAAAATGTTTGACGGAATTGAAGGTAAGTACGACCCGGCACTGTTTGAAGAGGAAGTTTATAACTACTGGCTAAAAAAAAAGTACTTTTCTGCAAAAATAGATAAATCAAAAGTCCCGTTCAGTATAGTAATACCCCCTCCCAATGTAACTGGCTATCTTCATATGGGTCATGCCCTCAATAATACTCTGCAGGATATAATCATAAGATACAGGAGAATGAAAGGGTATAATAC
>CAYRJH010000013.1:5563-12290 GCA_964424685.1 uncultured Actinomycetota bacterium
GCCCTGTATAAGGATGGGCTGATCTATAAGGGGAATTACATGATCAACTGGTGTCCCAGATGCCGGACGGCGATTTCAGATATCGAGGTTGAACATGTAGAAAAGAAAGGAAACCTGTGGGACATCAAATACCCTTTAATTGACCCGGAAACCGGTAAACCCGGCAGCAGCGAGTTTATAATTGTATCAACCACCAGACCCGAAACCATGCTGGGAGATACTGCGGTTGCTGTCAATCCCCGCGATACAAGATACATGAAATATAAAGGCAGGTATTTATTTCTCCCGCTTATGGAGCGTAATATACCGCTTGTGGAAGATGATTTTGTGGATATGGAATTTGGAAGCGGCGCGGTTAAGGTTACTCCTGCCCATGACCCCAATGATTTTGAAATCGGTAAAAGACATAATTTAGAAGAGATAAATATATTTGAAGCAGATGCAAGCCTTAGCTCCAATACGGGGAAATATAAAGGTATGGACCGTTATGCTGCAAGACAAAAAGTACTTGAGGATCTGGAAAAACAGGGTTATCTTGCAGGTAAGAATACACACATATCATCAATCGGTATCTGTTCGAGATGCGGCACAACAGTGGAACCGAGGATTTCAATGCAGTGGTTCGTGTCCATGAAGAAACTGGCCGGTCCAGCTATTGAAGCGGTAAAAGACGGAAGGGTAAAGATAATACCCGCAAAGTGGGAAAAGATATATTTTGACTGGATGGAAAATATCAGGGACTGGTGCATATCCCGTCAACTATGGTGGGGGCACAGGATTCCGGTGTGGTACTGCAAAGATTGCGGAGAGATGATAGTCAGCGAAGAAACTCCCCTGAACTGTCCGGAGTGCGCCGGCAGCAAACTCGAACAGGACCAGGATGTCCTCGATACATGGTTCAGTTCCTGCCTGTGGCCTTTTGCGGTTTTTGGCTGGCCCGAAAAAACTGGGGACCTCGAATATTTTTTCCCCACAGATACACTCGTAACTGCCCATGATATTATTTTCTTCTGGGTGGCAAGGATGATTATGATGAGCCTGTATTTTATGAAAGTCGTCCCATTTAAAGAAGTTTTTATAAACCCCCTTGTAAATGATGCATGCGGCCAAAAAATGAGTAAATCCAGGGGGAATGTCGTGGACCCGATGGATATAATCGGGAAAAAGGGAGCGGATGTTTTAAGATTTACCCTGGCATCCCTGACGACTCCGGGCAGGAATTTAATACTGGGTGATGAAAAGATTGAAGGAATAAGGAATTTTGCAAATAAATTATGGAACGGGTCAAAATTTGTTATATCAAACTTAAATGAAGAAATAAATTTTGAAGGTACAGAGCCCGGACAGCTGGATTTGAATCTCTGGGACAGATGGATAATATCAAGATTAAACAGGGTGGTAAAAGGGGTTGAAAAATACCTGGCGAAATATAATTTTTCTTTTGCTTCAAAACTGCTCTGGAATTTTTTCTGGAATGATTACTGTGATTGGTATATTGAATCGGCAAAGGTCAGGATTTACTCCGTAAAAGACAGTAGTGATAAAAAAAATGCATTATTTATATTATGGCATGTTCTTGAAAAATATCTTAAGGTCCTTCATCCTTTTATGCCTTTTGTGACTGAAAAGATATGGCAAAATATACCGCATAATGGGGATAGCATATCAGTAACGGATTTTCCCGAATTTGAACAGGCAATGGTAAATCCGGCAATTGAAGATAAAATAAAAGTACTTTTTAATGTCATAGGCGAGATAAGAAAAATAAGGTCGGAACTTCAAATAAATCCGGCAAAAAAGGTAAGAGTCAGCCTGAAAACCGATGACAACAGTAAAAAGGAATTGCTCGAGGATAATATAAAATATATTTGCAGTCTGGCAAAAACAACCGGGGTGGAATTTACGGATTACAGTGGTGAGAAAGGGTATATCAAGACTACGATAGAAAATATTGATATATTTATCTATGTCCTTGATGTGGTTGATATAGAGCTGGAAATCAAGAGAATAAAAGACCGGATTAAAAAAGTAAAGCTGGATGTGGAAAAAAGCATGAAAAAAATGTCAAATGTTGATTTTATAAATAAAGCGCCTGCAGGGATAATAAAAAAGGAAAAAGATAAACTCAAATCAGCAGATAAAATCTTAAAAGTATTAAGCGAACAGCTGGCAAGAATTAAAGATATCGGTATCAGTCAATAAATAATAATTGTAATTATAGTGAGAAATAGTGGATGGAATACGGACAGGTATGCAAATATTTAGATGATTGCCTGATTTTCGGAATAAAACCTGGTCTTGCAAGGATAAAAAAAATTCTTGAGCTTCTGGATAATCCTCAAAAAAAGGTAGAATTTATTCATGTTGTCGGCACAAACGGTAAAACATCTACAACAAGCATCGCTGCCAGAATATTAAAATATCACGGTATTAAAACCGCTTATCATATTTCTCCCCATATAAACAGTTATACCGAGAGGATCTGGTTAAACGGGAAGGATGTTTCTAGAAAAAAATTTTCTAGAAACTTTGACCGGATATATCCCTGTATCAAAGATGTAAATAAAATGAATCTTAAAGGGCCACTTACCCAGTTTGAAATAATTACAGCAATGGCATTCAAGCTGGCAGAAGATGAGGGTATTGAAGCCATGGTACTTGAAGCGGGAATGGGCGGAAGATGGGATGCCACCAATATTGCCGATTCAAAAGTAGCCGGGCTTACCGGCGTAAGTCTGGAGCACACAGAGTTACTTGGCGGCACGATAGAAAAAATAGCTTCCGAGAAAGTGGAAGTCATAAAGAAAAATGCACTGGTTGCAACGACATGCTGCGATAAAGAAGTTCTTCAAATCCTGGGCCAAAAAGTGGTAGATACGGATTCCGTGCTTTTTTTATCTGGCAAAGATTTTTATATACAGAAAAAAGTTAACCTGGGACTCGGAGGGTGGCTGCTTGATATTAAGGGAGTAAAAAATATTTACAGAGACCTAAAGCTGCCTCTCCCGGGTGATTATCAGCCTTTAAATCTGTCTCTGGGCCTGGTACTTGCGGAATTATACATGAAAACTAAAAATAAAGAATTGATTGAAAAAAAGGTAAGAGAAAGTCTCAAATACCTGAAGGTAAGAGGGAGATTTGAGATTATAAGGGAAAAACCTCTTGTAATAGCGGATGCCAGTCATAATCCTGAAGGAATAGAAAATTTTGTTAAAAACATTAACTGTTATTTTGGCAGCCGCAGAAAAATAATAATTTTTGCAGTTTTAAAGGATAAAGATTATGAAAGTATGGTAAAAAAAATAATAGGCGCAAGTGATGTTTTAATATTGACTTCCAGTTTGACAGAAAGGAGCCTGGATACCGGCAGGCTGGAAGAAGCGGTAAGAGAAAAAATAAAAGAACTTGCAAATGGCAGCAGCCGTGAGGTTGAACTATACAAGATGGACAATATAGAAGATTCTATAAAATTTGCTTTAAAAATTTCCGGTATAAATGATATTATATGCATTACTGGTTCAATAACTAATCTGGAGAATATTGTAAAGTAAATATTTTTTAAAAGGACCTGGATAAATTAATAATATACAAAATTAACATGGAGGATTAATGGACTTATTTCAGTATTTTAACGATATTATGGCTTTTTTTAAACTTCCCATATGGAGATATCTGATTTATGGCCTGATTTTTGTTTTGATTATTATCTGGCTTGCTTTTGTCTACTGGACCTATAGGGATGCAAGGCTCAGAAGTGAGACTATAACCCCGGCTATTTTTTGGGCGCTTATTGTGCTGATACTGAACTTCCTGGGACTTATCCTGTATTTAATATTAAGGCCTCCGGAATATATAGATGATGTAATTGAAAGGGACCTGGAAATTGAAAAAATGGAGATGCTGCTTAATAATAAACAAACAAGCTGTCCTGCATGCGGGAGTCCCGCAGATGATGATTTTTTAATCTGTCCTTACTGCAGGAAGAAATTAAAAAGTTCCTGCATAAGCTGCGGCAAACCTTTAAATTTAAACTGGAAAGTTTGTCCATACTGCAAGAGCGCGCAGTAAATTATTTAGCAATAGAGAGCGGGAGCAGTTTTTAAATGGAGAAATGCAAGAGTTATCGTGGAAAAAGCGGGTCCGGAGATGTCGAAAGCAGTATTGAGAAGAGCCTGGTTATAATAAAACCTGACGGAGTAAAGAAAAAAATTGTCGGAGAGATTATATCCTGTTTTGAGAAAGAAAACCTGGCCATAGAGAAAATAAAAATATTAAAAATCAGCCGTGAACTTGCATTCAGGCATTACCGGGAGCATAAGGATAAAAAATTTTTTAATATATTGATTGATTTTATAACTTCCGGACCATCAGTGATTATGGTTCTCAGCGGAGAAAATGCGATTTCCAGGATAAGGAGACTGATGGGGCCAACTGATTCCAGAAAAGCAGGAAAAGGGACAATAAGGGGTGATTTTGGAGTCGATATTACTGTGAATGTAATACATGGATCGGATTCTCCGGAGAGCGCTAAAAGAGAAATTGAATTATTTTTTAAATAAAAAAGCGGCGGCTAAAAGAATTAAGAGTTAGAGGCTTAAAGAGTGGGCAATACATGATTTAAAAGGTGAATGATGGGAAAAAGAAGAGGTAAAATAGTTTTTTTCATAGTGCTGGCAGGGGGTATATTAGGAGCTGTTTTAGGCCATATCTTAAAAGATGTAGTTCCGATCCTGGATAAGGGATTAAAAGTGGGCGCAGATTCCCTCAGTCTTAATTTGTATTTGATAGATATAAGTTTCGGCATACATATAAACATTACTCTGTGCGCTATAATAGGAATACTTATTGCTTTTTTATTGGCTGATGTTGGAAAAAGAAGATCATAAAAAAGAACTAATCCTGGCTTCTGCTTCTCCAAGAAGAAAAAAAATGCTTGAGCTCTTTGGAATGGATTTTAAAGTAATCAGACCGGAGGATTTTGAAGAGAAGCAGTATAAAAATCCCTGCAGAACAGTTGCATGGAATAGTATCGCTAAAGCTAAAAATGTTTATAATTATATAAAGAAACAGAACCCTGAAAAAGAGAAACCAGATTGCATAAGAGGGTTTCTAATTGCCGGTTTTGATACCATTGTGTATATAAACAGGAGATATATGGGTAAACCGGTTGATAGAGAAGAGGCAATCAGTTTTTTAAGTATTCTTTCAGGGAAAATTCATAAGGTGATAACCGGAGTCTGTGTTTTAGATAGTATTTCGGGCAGGTATATTTTTACTACCGGGACTACCAGGGTTAAATTCCGGAAGCTCGCTGCAGATGAGATTGAAAAGTATGTAGATAGGGAGAATGTGCTTGATAAAGCGGGCGCTTATAATGTACTTGGATATGGAAGTTTGCTGGTGGAGAAAATAAGCGGCTGTTTTTATAATATAGCAGGAATTCCTGTAGCTAAATTTGTAGACTTATTAAGGGAATTTGGATTTAATGTTATTGGTTAATTTAAGGAGTTGATGGTACAGATGTTTGATTTTTTCTTAAACGTAATTGGAAGAGACATGGGTATTGATCTGGGAACGGCCAATACACTTGTATATGTTAAGGGCAAAGGAATAGTTCTTGAAGAACCTTCTATTGTCGCAATTGATAAAGAAAAGAAAATAATACTCGCTGTGGGCAAAGAAGCAAAGACTATGGTAGGAAGGACTCCTGATAATATACTGGCAATCAGACCTTTAAAGGATGGTGTAATAGCAGATTTTGAAACTACGGAAAAAATGTTAAGGTATTTTATCCAGAAAGTCCATAAAAATATAGCTTTTGCAAGGCCCAGAATAGTTATCTGCGTGCCATCAGGGATTACCCCGGTTGAGAAGAAAGCGGTAATTGAAACTACCGAGCAGGCCGGAGCAAGAGCAGCCTATATAATTGAGGAGCCCCTGGCGGCAGCTATAGGTGCGGGCCTTCCTGTGGATGAGCCCGTAGGCAGTATGATTATAGATATAGGAGGCGGCACTTCTGAAGTGGCCGTTATATCGCTGGGAGGAATAGTAGTGAGCCAGTCGCTGCGGATCGGCGGGGATGAAATGGACGAAGCAATAACTTATTATCTTAAAAAAGAGCATAACCTTTTTCTCGGCGAAAGAACTGCAGAGAGGGTAAAAATAGAAATCGGGTCTGCTTTCCCTCTTGAAAATGAGGAAAAGATGGAGATAAATGGGAGAGATCTTGTGATGGGCCTTCCTAAAACAATTATTATTACAAGCCAGCAGATAAGGAAAGCGCTTGAAAAAGTATTAAGCGGTATTATAAATTCCATTGTTGAAGTGCTTGATATCACACCTCCGGAACTTTCTTCGGATATCATGAAAAGAGGTATTGTGATGGCAGGAGGAGGTTCACTGCTCAAGGGATTGACAGAAAGAATCAGCAGGGAGACACATTGTCCGGTATATCTTGCCGAGGACCCGCTGGGGGCGGTAGCCATAGGAGCGGGAAAATGTGTTGAAGACTTTAATACTTTGAAAAAATATCTCAAATATCCCAAATAACTTGTTTTACATTCAATCTATAATATTTACTGATGGTTATATTAAATAGAAGATTCAGAAACTTTATTGTTCTTGGCTTAATAATTATCCTCTGTCTCATAGTTATTACAGTAAGTTTCAGAGAATCCGGACTGATCAAAAATATTAAAATCAAAACCGTTGACTTTTTTAAACCGAT
>CAYRJH010000013.1:12390-23219 GCA_964424685.1 uncultured Actinomycetota bacterium
ATTGTTATTCAGACTGGCAGTAACTCATGCAATGTAAGACTTATTAACGATCCCCGGAGTGCCATCGGGGTTAGAATATTATCTTCAAGAGAAACCGGTATTATAAAAGGCAGCCAGGATGGCAAGATTACATTAGATTATGTTCCAAAGGAGGAACCGGTATTTAAAGGGGATATAATAATCACATCTGAATATGGTAATTTACCCGGCGATATTTTAATCGGAAGGATAAGCAGGGTTACTGAAAGTGCTGATAACCCCTATAAGATAATTGAAATAGAACCTTTTATCGATTATAAGAAAATAGAATATGTTATGGTATTGAAGGAATAAAAATATAAATATAAATATCAGGTCAAATAACGGTTTATATCATGAAAATTTTTTCTAAATTCTTGCATTTTTTTATAATAATAATATGTTTGCTGCTGCAGATAGTTTTTTTTGAATACCTCAAGATGTTTTATATAAATTTTGATTTAATTATGGTAGTTATAATAGCGGTTGCTCTGTTTGACGGCACGCTATGGGGAATTTTATATGGATTTGCAGCAGGTATGGCGATTGATCTTATAGCGGGGAGTGTTGTAGGAATAAGCGCTTTCATTTATGCGGTTGATGCCTTTATTGTGAGAAGACTGATAACGGCCGGGTTTAAATCAATCTGGCTGACTTATATCTTTATTGTTTTTTTAATCACAGAGATTAATATTTTAATAGTAAATCTGATACGTTATTTATTTAATTTTAATATTGACTGGTTTGGGATATCTATGGAACTGGCAACCAGGCCATTTTGTAATATTATTTTAATGTTTATTATCTTTCCTCTAATAAAAATAAGTTCCGGTAAGAGTGAGGAGATCGAACTTGGGATTAAATATAAAGACAAGATTTAGAATTATATTCTATCTGCTGATAATAATATCGGTTGTGATGATTTTAAGGCTTTACTTTTTGCAGATAATGAGTGGCGGCCTTTATGCTGAATTAGCGGCTCAAAATATTACCAGAGAAAAAACTATCCCGGCTTCGCGCGGTGATATTTATGACCGTAACGGGAAACTATTAGTTAAGAGTATTCCGGTTAAAGCTGTAGCCGTGCAGCCTTATGTTATTTTGGAAAATGAGGAAGTTATAGAGATTTTGAGCGATTGTCTGGGCATACCATATAACCGGATAAAAACGAAAATAGAAAAAAGTAATGTATCTTATATAGAGAGGGTTGTTATAAAACAGGACATTAATGCGGCTGAGATGATTTATATTGAAGAAAACAGCAGCAAACTGCCGGGTGTGGAAATAATTGATGTGTACCTCAGGCAATATAATTATGGCACTCTTGCATCACATTTATTGGGATATATAAAAGAAATTGACGAGGAAGAATTAAAATCAGAAGAATATAAATATAATTATGAGGGCGGAGATCAAATAGGGGCGACCGGTGTGGAAAAAACTTATGAGAGTATACTAAGAGGCAGGAAAGGGAAAATAGTATACGAAGTCGATCCTCTGGGCAGGCCGGTAAACATACTGGAAGAAACCAAACCGGTCAAAGGTAGTGATTTATATCTGACTATTGATATTGATCTGCAAAGAATCACGGAGGAAATACTCTATCAGTCCATACTTGAAGTAAGGCAGAAAAAAATTTCACGCACTGATGAGTATTATAATGTTCCGGGTGGAGCGGTAGTGGTACTCAATCCGGGTAACGGCCAGATATTGGCCATGGCAAGTTATCCTACGTATAGTCCGGAATTATTTACAGGAGGAATATCAACGGAAAACTGGGATTATTTAAATGATCCGGAAAATTATTACCCTTTACTTAATAGGGCGGTTAGATCTTTCCCGGCAGGTTCAGTGATTAAAATAGTTCCGGCTTATGCCGGTCTTGCCGAGGGAATAATAAGCGAAAACAGCAGGTTCAACTGTGCCGGGACATGGCTGATGCTTGGAAAAGATTATCCGAAATACTGCTGGTCAAAATCGGGCCACGGAAGCCTCAATATTGTAGGAGCCATTAAGAATTCCTGCGATATTTATTTCTACAATGTGGGGTACGGGCTTTTTTCTAAATATAATAATACCGAAGAACTTCTTCAAAAATATTACAGGATTTTTGGATTTGGCTCTTTAACCGGAAGCGCTCTGCCTGATGAGGACGCAGGGCTGGTTTCCGATAAAGAATGGAAAAAAGATTATTTTAAGGACCAGAAAGAATATTCTGTCTGGTTTCCGGGGGATACTGTAAATATGTCCATAGGCCAGGGAGATTTACTGGTAACTCCCCTTCAGATGACCCAGGCTTTTTCAATTATAGTTAACCGCGGTATAAAATATGGACCTCATCTGGGAAAAGAGATAAGAGATAGTGAAGGTATCATATTTACGGACGATTCGACAGTGGATTACGAGGATTTAAACTTAAATGAGAATTTTATTGAAGCAATAGAAAAAGGGCTGGTGGAAGTAATTAAACCAGGCGGAACAGGTTACGGCGCTTTTATCGATTTCCCGCTTGATAGCATTCCGGTTGCAGGAAAAACAGGTACCGCAGAATTTTTTGGAAAACAGGATTACGCCTGGTTTGCAAGCTATGCGCCGGTAGACAATCCCGAGTATGTTATAGTAGCGATGTTTGAAGAGGGAGGTTCCGGAGGAAGCAATGTTGCGCCGCTTGTAAAGAAAATATATAAATACTTATTTAATGTTGATTAAAAATAATTAGGGATCTGCAATGATAAAAAACAGGAAAAAAAGTCTATATGATTTAGAAAGTTACAGCAAAGGGAAGAGGATATTAAGATTTGATTTTATATTGTTTTTCCTGACACTGGCCACTTCTTCTTTTGGGGTCCTTATAATTTACAGCGCGACCAGGGAAACCCTGCCGGGAGGCGTAACTGACCCTCTGTATTATTTTAAAAGACAGGCAATATATCTTGCTGCAGGGATTTTTTTATGCATTGCTATTCAGTTTTTAAATTACAGGATAATTAAGAGATATTTTTTATTGTTTCTTGCTGCAGGTCTTTTACTGCTCCTGGCAGTACTTCTTTTTGGTTTTGAAGTACACGGGTCCAGAAGCTGGATAGATTTAAAGTTTACAACTATCCAGCCTTCGGAATTTTCGAAAATTCTTATGGTAATATGCCTGGCTGCAGTTTTATCAAAATGGCGTGGTGAAAAGATATCCCGGGTAACATTTAAAAAAGTCGCCATCTCGCTGGCTATAGCGCTATCTTTTATAACATTTGTTTTACTGGAGCCGGATTATGGAACTGCACTGATATTTTTTATTGTGTATATGGGTCTATTATTTTTGTCCGGGGCTAATTTTTTATATTTTCTTTCAATACTGGGATTAGCGGTGGGGGGAGTTATCTTTGCCCTGAATGCCGATTTTATAAAGCAGTATCAGCTGGATAGGATCCTTGTTTTCTTAAGACCCGACGCATACGCGACCGAAGGTGCGGGTTACAGTTTGTTTCAGTCAAAACTGGCAATAGGTTCAGGGGGACTTCTGGGGAAAGGACTTTTTCTTGGAAGGCAGACCAATCTAAATTACGTTCCGGAACACCATACTGATTTTATATTTTCCGTTGTCGGGGAAGAATTAGGTTTTTTCGGCGCTGTCATTGTAATACTTCTGCTTGGCATTATTGTCTGGAGATGTTTTTATATAGCTTTAAATTCTTCCGATAATTTTGCAATGCTTCTTGGTTCAGGGGTAGGCCTTATTGTTTTATCCCAGATGATTATAAATATAGGTATGACTATAGGTATTATGCCAATTATCGGAATTCCCCTGCCGTTTTTAAGCTCCGGGGGCTCTAATCTTATCAGTATATTTATTGGTATTGGTCTTGTGGAAAATATTTATGTATGGAGAGAAGTAAGAAAAGAGCATGAAATAGCATATCAGCACTTTAAGTAGTCTTATAAGTAAAAAAATATGAAAGAAATTAAAAGATTAAGATTTGACCTGCTGGAAAAACTTCTTGAAGGCATAGAAAAGCCCGGGAGATACATAAATAACGAAATCGGGACAAAAAGTAAAAATCCCGGAGCGCCAGACTTTTTCTACGATAAAGTTTTAATGGCTCTGGTATTTCCTGATATATATGAAGTCGGAATGTCAAATCTCGGTCTCCAGATCCTGTATGATATTATCAATAAACATAAAGATTTTTCGGTAGAGAGGGTTTTTTCCCCATGGATAGATTTTGAGAAAAAACTAAGGGAGCAGAATACAAAAATATTTTCGCTTGAAAACAGGATATTTCTTGACTGTTTTGATCTTATCGGGTTTACGGTCCAGCATGAACTTTTATATACCAATATATTAAGCATGCTTGACCTTGGCGGGATAAAGATAAACTCAAAGCAAAGAGGAGAAAAGTCACCGATTATATGTGCCGGAGGTCCTGCGGTTGTGAATCCCCAGCCAATCTCTAAATTTATGGATTTCTTTGTCATAGGAGATGGCGAAGATGTGATTATACGTATTCTGCAGATAGTAAAAGTTTATAAAGAGGGCAGAAAAGAAAAGAAATGGTTTTTAAATGAAATAAGCGGGCTCGACGGTATATATATTCCTGAATTTTATAAATTTTATTATTACTCCAATGGCCTTATTAAGAAGATTGAGCCGGAAAAGAAGGTTAAAAAAGCAGTGGTCAAAAATCTTGATAAATTTAAAATAGTCCAGAACCCTGTAATACCCAATATCAAAACAATACATGATAGATACATAGTAGAGATTATGAGAGGATGCGGCAGAGGCTGCCGGTTCTGCCAGGCAGGTATTATTTACAGGCCCGTGCGTAAAAGAGAGGTTGAATCCTTAATCAGGCAGAGCATAGAAGGGATTAAAAATACGGGTTATGATGAAATTTCTTTCCTGTCACTATCCTCATCTGATTATGGAGAAATAGAACATCTGGTTTGCAGGATAGTTGATTCTCAAAAATCGGGAAGGTTTTCAGTTTCAATGCCTTCTCTAAGACTGGACAGCTTTAATTTAAGATTGCTGGAGCTCATACAGAGCGGCAGGAAAACAGGCCTTACTTTTGCCCCGGAAGCAGGAAGCCAGAAAATGAGGGATATAATAAATAAGAACATTAAAGAAAATGAAATGATGGAATGTATAAAAATGGCTTTCGGTCAAGGATGGGAGAAAATCAAACTTTATTTTATGATAGGACTGCCGTTTGAAAATAATGAAGATATTCATGGAATAGTAGAACTTATTGAAAAAATAATAGCGGCAGCGAAAGAAAAACTTCCCGGCAAAAAGTTACCCAGGTTAAAAATAAATGTCAGCATAAATGCGTTTTGTCCCAAGCCTTTTACACCTTTTCAATGGGCGGGCCAGGACTGCCCGGAAAATCTGGAGAGGAAGTTTGATTATATCTTAAAAAATATATCAAAAAGGTATGTGGATATCAGGTGGTCCGATTCCCGTAAAAGCATGGTGGAATGCGCCCTATCAAGAGGCGATGAATCAGTCTGTGATGTCATAGAGAGTGCATGGAAAAATGGCGCAAAATTTGATAACTGGTCGGATTTTTTTAGTTTTGATATCTGGGAAGAAGCATTTAAAAAAGCTGGCCTGGATATCGGTTTCTTTTCCACAAGGAGTTTTTCCGAAGATGAAGTATTACCGTGGGATATGATTGATATAGGGACGAGTAAAAAGTTTTTACTGAAAGAGTATGATAAATCAAAAAAATATGCAGGGTACCATAATAAGATTTAAATTTAATAAAAGGGATGGATTCAAATACCTTTCTCATCTGGATATTTCCAGGATAATCAAGCGTGCTTTAAGCAGGGCTGGATTCAGAGTGGCTTACAGCCAGGGTTATAATCCAAAACCGAAAATAAGTTTTAGCCCCCCGACTCCGCTGGGGCTAGAGAGCCTTGCTGAATATGCCGATATAGTCATTGATGACAATGTTGACGTCAATGAATTTAAAAGAAGAATCAATAAAGAATTAAAAGATGAAATGCGGGTTACCGCAGCAAAAAATCTGTTTATAAAGACGGGCAGTCTTATGAGTGAAATAGCGGTAAGTCTTTATACTTTTACACTTGATACTTCTTCTTCCAATAAAAGGTTTCTTAAGGGATTTCACAGAGATATGGAAAGCGGCTTAATTAAAAAATCCGGTTTTTCAAATTCCATATATGATTTTGAAGTCATACCTTCTAAAGAAGCTTCTAATATTATTCTTCTAAAACTTTACGGATATGCTAAAATTTTTAAAGAAAAGAATAACGCTTTTTTTAAATTTAATGATTTCTATCCGTTTCTTAAAGAATGGTTAAAGGAATACAGAATTAATATAAGTAATGTTAAGAAGGAAGAATTGTTTTTAATAGCAGAGGATAAAATTAAAACGCCTGTGGATGTAATTTAGACAGACAGTAAAGGAGAATAAAAAAATTGAAAAAGGAAATGCTAATAAGTTCAGATATGAATGAGACAAGGGCAGCTATCCTGGAATCAAGGCAGGTTACGCAGCTTTTTTTTGAACGTAGAAGCAAGAAGTCTCTGGTGGGCAACATTTATCTTGGCAAAGTAAAAAACATTCTTCCAGGACTGGACGCAGCTTTTGTGGATATCGGCGAAGAGAAGAATGCATTTTTATACGTAAATGAAATAAGTTCTGATATTGATAATTATGAAAAAATCCCAAGGAAAATACAGCATATTCTCAAACCCAATCAAATGATACTTGTCCAGGTGACAAAAGATCCGATGAAAACAAAAGGAGCAAGACTTACCACTTTTATATCAATTCCAGGGAGATATGTGGTTCTGGCACCCTTTAACAGGGGGACAGGTGTTTCAAAAAAAATCAATATAAAAGAAAAGAATAGTTTAAAAAAAATTGTGGAAGAAATCGGAGACAGGGAAGATTACGGATTAATTGTAAGAACCGCAGCAAAAGAAGCGGATAAGGCTAAATTAAAAAGGGACTTAAATCAGCTTGTAAAGAAATGGAAATATATAGATAAGAAAGCCTCTGAGCTTAACTGCCCGACATTGATTTCAAGCGAATATTCATTAAATATGAAATTAATGAGGGATATATTTTCAGAAGATTTTGATTCCATATATGTAGATAAAAAGATAATCAAAAGAGAAATCAGCAGTTACCTGAGGTCTATTGGAATCAGATATAATAATATAATAGTCCACCATGGGAAGGAAGATTTATTTGAGACTTTTAATGTAAATGAAGTAATAGAGAGTGCCCTGGAAAGGAAAGTCTGGCTAAAATCTGGAGGGTTTATAGTGATTGACCATGGAGAGGCTATGTCTACAATCGACGTTAATACCGGTAAATATACTTCCAGCAAGAGTTCGGCCCAGACTATTTTAAGGACCAATCTTGAAGCAGCCGAGACTATTGCCAGCCAGTTAAGACTCAGGGATATAGGCGGGATAATTGTGGTTGACTTTATTGATATGGCTGGCGAGAAAGATAGGAAAAAGGTTTACGAGAGGTTTTTGCTGTGTCTTGAAAACGACAAAACTAAAACTGAAATCCTGCAATTATCGAGACTGGGACTCCTGGAAATGACAAGGAAAAATGTTTCTGACGGAATTCTCGGGACGATGTGCAAGGTATGCCCTGATTGCGGGGGTTCGGGGTTTGTAAAGTCCCAGGAAACAATAAGGCTTGAAATTGAGAGAAAAATAAGAAAACTTACAAGGGAGAGCAGCTCAAAAGGCTTTTTAATAAAATTGAACACTTCAATAGCAGCCCAGATTATCGGTGCGGATGGGAGGAACTTAAAGCATCTTGAAAATATAACTAAAAAATATATTAATATTAAGGGAGATTCAAAATTACCAATGGATGCTTTTTTAGTGGTTGCCGAGGGTTCAATCAATCAGATAAAAGAAGCGACCCGGCCGTTTAAAACAGGAGATATCCTGAATTTAGTTGTTGAAGAGCCATATTATCATAATAAAAATGATGCCATATCAAGAGTTGACGGATATGTTGTTCAGGTTATTGATGGGAGAAAACATATGGGACAGAGAGTAAAAGTAGAAATTAAATCTGTGTCAAAAACCAGCGCAATAGCGGAGATCCATTATTAAAAAATAACAAATGTTCAAATTGACAGAGTAATAATAACTGTGTTAATATTGCACTCTGTAATTGGAAGTGATCATGGAGGATTAAAATTTACGCAATAATTACAAGCGGCGGAAAACAATATAAGGTAGAAGAAAATAAAGATATAGTAGTGGAAAGAATAGAAGGCAAAGAGGGGGATAAGATTACTCTTTCAGAAGTCAATCTTGTCAGTGACGGCACTAAAGTAGAGATAGGAGAACCTTTTGTGCCTGCGGCTGAAGTAAAAGCTACTATAAAGAAACAGATAAAACAGGATAAAGTAATTGCCTTTAAATATAAACCCAAGAAAAGATATAGAAGGAAAGTAGGGCACAGGCAGTTGCTTACGATAATACATCTTGATAAAATAAACGCAAAAATAAAGTAAATTTAAGATAAACATAAGTTAATAATAACAGGAGCAGATTATGTCCAGTAAAAAAGGTGTGGGGAGCAGTAGAAACGGTAGAGACAGCAAGCCAAAATTTTTGGGTATAAAAAAATCCGGGGGCCAGTCTGTAGTTGCCGGAAATATTATTATAAGGCAGCGAGGGACAAAATATAGACCCGGTATTAATGTAGGCTTAGGCCGGGATTATACTCTTTATGCTCTTTCCAACGGTAAAGTTGAATTTATTAAAAACAGCAAAAAGGGTAAAGTAGTAAATATAATCCCTGCATAATAATTCTTTTAATTTTACAATAATCCTGCAAGATTTAAGATAATTCCTGCTGCTCCGGCAGCAAGAATTACAAGAATAGGGTGTATTTTTTTAAAAAGAAACAATATCAATAAGCTCACAATGGTTATTGCTATAGTTGCAGGGCTAATGATTTCCAGAAATTGAATTCCGGAACTAACATTAAATAAATCTGTAATATTGTTTCCTTCTTTAAAATATGTGTTTCCTGCTACAAATATTACAGCCTGTATTATCAATGCAAGCACAACAGGTCTGATCCCATAAATAGTGTCTTTTATTATTTGTTTATGCTGATATTTAGACAGGAAAAAATAGATGCTTAAAATCAAGATAAATGATGGTAGAACCACGCCGAAAGTAGCAAGCGTTGCTCCCGGAATTCCTCCTATCCTGTAACCAATGAAAGTGGCTGTGTTTATAGCTATTGGACCTGGAGTCATTTCCGAAATCGATATTATGTTTACGAATTCTTGACCTGTAAGCCAACCGCGGGTTACTATTTCCCTTTCGATAATAGGAATCATCCCATATCCTCCTCCAAAGCTAAATAAACCTATTTTAAAGAAAACAAGCAATAATTCCGGATAAATCATTTTTGTTTTTTCCTTATTCTTATAATCTTTAATCCGTAATACATCAGACCAAATATAATTCCCATTATGACAACATAGATAGGATGGATCCTGGTTCCAAGTAGTAGAAAAAGGGCTATTACGGTTATTATTGGGCTAATTTTATCTTTTATACCGGCTTTAGCTATTCTGATTACCGTAACGATTAATAGAGCTACTATTGCTGAGCCTATTCCTTTTAGAGCTGCTTTTATAATGTTTATATTGCTTATATGAATAAATAATCTTGCTACGATCAGGATGACCATAAAGGACGGGAGGGTTACACCAAGTAAAGCAAATACAGCACCTGTATATCCTCCTAATTTTCTGCCTATCAATATGGCTGAGTTTACAGCGATTGCTCCGGGAAAAGCCTGTGAAATAGATAGAATATCGGCCATCTCATCCTGTGAGATCCATTTTTTCTTATCGATTAGTTCCCGCTCGATTAATGGGATCATGGCAAATCCCCCTCCGAATGTAAAACTTCCTATCTTAAAAAAAGTCAGAAATAATATCCATATTTTTTTCATAATTTATATTTTAGGGGATAATTGTAAAAATTTATATGCTAATGTGAAGATGCTGTTTGTTAACTGCAAATTGACAATTTTTATTTGCTTGACTGGGCCAATTCTTTCTGTAATATTTAAGTAATATATTTAATGGTTGATTTTTATAACGATTCTATAGGATTGATTTATGAAAAGTAAAATGAAGGCACAGTTATTTTATGGACCAAAAGATGTAAGATTAGAAGATATGGATATACCACTCACAGGCAACAATGAGGCACTGGTTAAAATAAAAAGTGCTCTTACCTGTGGTTCGGATTTAAAGACATATAAAAGGGGTCATCCGACTATGATAAAAAAAGCTTCGGTTTTTGGTCATGAATGGGCCGGTGATATCGTAGAGACAGGTTGTGATGTGGAAGGCTTCAAAGTAGGCGACAGAGTGGTAGCAGCAAACAGTATCCCCTGTTACAATTGTTATTACTGTAAACTCGGAAGGTATTCTCTTTGTGAGAATATCAAATATAATAACGGTGCCTTTGCAGAATATATAAAGATACCATCAAATATATTGAAGGGGAACACCTATAAGATACCGGATGATATAGATTACAAAGAGGCTGCGCTTATTGAACCACTGGCCTGTGTGGTCCACGGCATCGAAGAATCCTGTATAAACACGGGTGATAAGATAGCAATTAATGGGGCAGGACCAATAGGACTTATGTTCATAGCTGTTGCAAAACTGAAAGGTGCAACTGTGATATCTCTGGATTTATCGGATGAGAGGCTGGGTTATGCACGGCAATTCGGAGCAGACTATGTCATTAACGCCGCAAAAGTGGA
>CAYRJH010000014.1:0-13742 GCA_964424685.1 uncultured Actinomycetota bacterium
ATAGTAACCAACGGCAAGGTAATAAGCGAAGAGATTGGTATAAAACTTGAAAATGTTACCCTTGATATGCTTGGTTCAGCAAGGCAGATTAAAGTAGATAAAGAAAATACGACTGTTGTTGAGGGCAAAGGCTCTATAAATGAAATAAAAGGCAGGATAAAGCAGATTAAAAATGAAATAGAACAGAGTGATTCAGACTTTGACAAGGAGAAATTACAGGAAAGACTGGCCAAGCTGTCCGGCGGTGTTGCAGTAATAAAAGTCGGAGCAGCAACTGAAGTGGAGCTAAAAGAGAAAAAACACAGGATAGAAGATGCTCTTTCAGCTACAAAAGCTGCTGTTGAAGAGGGAATTGTTGCCGGCGGCGGAGTCGTGCTTATAAATATAATTCCTAAAATTGATCTTACTAAATTTGAAGGTGACGTGAGAACTGGTGCATCTATTGTGGCTAAAGCTCTTGAGGAACCATTAAGGCAGATTGCCACAAACGCCGGTCTTGAAGGTTCGGTTGTTGTGGAAAAGGTAAAGAGTATGAAACCCGGAGAGGGTCTGGATGCTTTAAACGGAAAGTATGTCAATATGATAGATACCGGAATCATAGACCCGGCAAAGGTTACAAGGAGCGCGCTGCAGAATGCAGCATCAATAGCGGCGCTGATGCTTACAACCGAGGTTATTGTTGCGGAAAAACCTGAAAAAGATAAGGGAATGGGGATGCCTCCGGGCGGCGGATACGGCGGAGGAATGCCTCCTATGTAATGACATAAGAGTCCGCTAAAGTTGAAGCGGGGCCATATAGGTCATATTAAAATATAATTAAGTCGCCTCAACTTCTTTGATATCAGCGGAGATAATAGAGAAGATAAAAGCTGATTGTAGTATAGGGGCCGGTTTTATTTATAAAGCCGGCCCCTAATATATGACGGGATATTTTTTTAATATATGAACTTTAAGAATACTGCCGGATGCCATATTTATATATTATTGTTATGAGCAGTTGTCTGTTATAAAATCAATAATGGGTATTTTACTTTTATATTAATCTTTAAATATACCAGATTGGTGAAGCTACCTGAGTAAAAAATGGGATCACAAGGACATGTTAAAACAACCTGAAGAAGCATCAGTGTATAAGGAAAGAACTCCTAAACTAGAGAAGCTCTTTCCTGTTGAAACTGAATATGAGCGTTGTATCACCGCATTAACCAGCACCGGTATTCTTGCATTTCTTCCGGAATCTAAAAAAACCGGAGTGGCCGGGGTAGATGGAAAAGAGTATCCAATACCAACCGTAAAACAGGTTGTAGGAATATTTGCTTACAATGGAGAGCTTACAGGCAGAAAAATTTCACAGGGGTTTAATAGTTTAGAGCTGACGCCTATGGCAATGCCATTATCCCTTCTTATTAACCGGTTGGAAGAAGCTATTCTTAAGCATGCAAAGGAAGGAAAAATTTATCAAACCAGATGTTCTTCTTCCGATCCTTTGATACCTGTCCGTGTCAATGACAGAAAACATGTCTGGATATGGGATACTTTAAGACAGGTCCTGGATACAGATGGGTTTGTATATTTTCCTAAGGAATATTCAAGCGATCACCGGGGACAGACCAAATCAGAAGCAGCAAATAATGGACATATTTGTGCTGTTCCGGGCTGGTCGGTGGGCCTGGTTGAAAGCATGCCCATTATGCCCCAGCAGGGCCGGGGAAAGACATTGGGAGGGAGAAAACAATTGGAGATAGGCTATTCTCCACGTGATTACTTACAGATATTACAGAAGCAGGCTTACCAGGGAGAAACAGGAAAAACACTTGAGGATTTTATTACGGGATTTCTTACCCGCCTTGAAACAGCCAATGAAATAAGTAATGACAGGTATGATAATAATGCCCTGTGGCTTCTCGGCCAGTATGTAAAATATGTAAAGAATATAAAAAGCGGCCTTGTGCCGACCGGGTGGTGGCACCGGGATTTTGGACGGGTTCGACTTGATGCGCACCGTCCGGGGAACAGGCTTTGCACCAGGAGCTGGGGTGGCTCCACCACAGTGAGACTCGTTAGGCCCAAAAATTTATCCTTCTCTTGCGGTAAATCTTAACAAAGAAAATATTTTAAAGGATTTTAACCTTAAATGTTAATGGCCTTATAAAAGTTACACCGGAACCTGTAAAAATCATATCCGGACCCTGAAGTGTAGATAAAAAATAGTGCTATTCAATTCAAGAAGTATCGGTGGTATAAAATATATATCTTTTTAAACTTCCAACTCCATTTTACAAATTGAATAAATCAATAACTTATAGTAATATTTCTTTTATTACTATTTCGCAGTTTCCGTGGCAGCGATTTTTTAGATTTTTTGAAGTTTTTAAGGATTTGTATCCTTTAATTGTCAGGAAATCCTGAATTTATATATCTAATATTTAATATGTAATATGGGTATTGAATTATTTTATAAAATTTTAATCGTAATTGCATCCTATCTCTTCGGCTCCTTTCCAACTGCCTACGTGGTTCACAGAATAAAGAAGGGTGATGATATCAGAAAGTACGGAAGCGGGAATGTAGGTGGGACAAATGTCACGCGTACCCTTGGCGTGGGTTATGGCGTTACGACAATAATCGTTGATATGGTTAAGGGATTAATACCCATACTGGTGCTTTATTTCATTTACCCCGGAGATCTGGTACTTCTCGCTATTGTGTCTGTTGCAGTTATACTGGGTCATGATTTTCCTGTTTATCTTAAATTTAAAGGAGGAAAGGGGATAGCAGCTTCTTTTGGAGTGATTATGGGAATCTGCTTAATTCCTTTCATAAATATTTCTGACAGTAATATGTGGGTCAGGGTACTGCCGCCCGTTATTCTTCTTGTAACCTGGGCCGTTTTTTTTGCTATTTTTAGGATAGTGTCTGCAGCTTCCTTGGGCGC
The DNA here is from genome assembly GCA_964424685.1 of uncultured Actinomycetota bacterium. Taxonomy (GTDB): domain Bacteria; phylum Actinomycetota; class Humimicrobiia; order Humimicrobiales; family Humimicrobiaceae; genus JAQVEM01. The sequence continues at coordinate 2,936 of CAYRJH010000014.1, forward strand.
AGCTGTTATTAATCCTATCGCATTCTGCTTAACCGGATATGCATTGCCGATAGTGATTGCGGCAGTTTGCTGGAGCGTGCTTACTTTTATCACTCACAGGGAAAATATTAAAAGATTAATACATAAAGAGGAAAAAAAACTTAAAAGATAAGGGGAATAAATGGAAATTGAAATAGGCAAAGGGAAAACCGGAAGAAAGGCTTACGGTTTTGATGAAGTATCAATAGTCCCGAGCAGGAGAACAAGGGACCCGGAAGATGTTGATATTTCAGCAAACATTGGAGATTTCAAGCTTGAGCTGCCCGTGCTTGCTTCGGCAATGGACGGCGTTGTAGATGTAAAATTCGCCCTGGAAATGAGAAGGATAGGGGGGCTTGCTGTTCTTAATCTTGAAGGCCTGCAGTGCAGGTATGAGGATGCCGATGAAATTCTGGAAAGAATTTCAAGATTTTCTAAGGAGGAAGCAACCAAAAAAATGCAGGAAATCTATAGTGAACCCATAAAAGAGGGGTTGATTGCCAAAAGGATAAAACAAATAAAAGATGGAAGTGATATAGCCTGTGCTTCATTAACGCCCAAAAATGTTGAAAAGTACCATAAGATAGCTATAGATGCGGGTCTTGATATCCTGGTAATACAGGGAACAGTAGTCAGCGCCGAGCATGTCAGCAAAACCAAGACACCTCTGGATTTGAAAAAATTTATCCCCGAATGTCCTATTCCGGTTATAGTCGGCGGTTGTGCGTCATATTCCACTTCCCTTCACCTTATGCGGACAGGCGCGGTAGGTGTTCTGGTAGGAGTTGGCCCGGGCGCCGCCTGTACCACAAGGCAGGTACTCGGAATAGGTGTTCCACAGGCTACGGCAATTGCGGATGCTTCGGCAGCAAGGGTCAGACACCTGGAGGAGACGGGCAATTACTCACTGGTTATAGCAGATGGCGGAATGCGGACCGGCGGTGATATTGCAAAAGCTATTGCTTGCGGCGCAGATCTGGTCATGATAGGTTCGCCGCTTTCAAGGGCAAAGGAAGCCCCGGGCAGGGGTTACCACTGGGGTATGGCTACATTTCATCCTGACCTGCCGAGAGGTACGAGGATTAAGACAGATGTGGCAGCCAGCCTTGAAGAAATACTGGTCGGGCCGGCTTTTGAAAATGATGGGACCTTAAACCTGTTCGGAGCATTGAGAACCTCAATGGCTACCTGCGGATATGAGAATATCAAGGATTTCCAGAAAGCCGAAGTGATGGTTGCGCCGTCCATTAAAACAGAAGGCAAGTTTCATCAGCAGCAGCAAAGAGTAGGAATGGGGTTTTAGCATGGATAATGTACCGGTAATAGATTTTGGCGGACAATACAGCCAGTTGATTACACGGAGAATCAGGGAACTAAGGGTTTATTCCGAGCTTATTCCTTATGACACTGATATTAAAAAAATAAAAGAAAAAAAACCCTGCGGGCTGATATTATCAGGCTCTCCTTATAGCGTTCTTTCAAAAGGCGGAAAAGTCCCGGCAGTGGATAAGGAAATTTTTTCTCTCGGCATACCTGTGCTGGGAATTTGTTATGGAATGCAGTTCATATCCAAACTGTTTGGCGGGGAAATTACCTCAACCGAAAAAAACGAGTATGGTAAAACTAAAGTAAAACTTAATCTTAAGTCTCTTCTTTTTAAAGACCTAAAACTCGTAGAAGTTTGCTGGATGAGTCATAAAGACAGTGTTGTAAAAGCTCCTCCCGGTTTTAATATAACAGCCTCAACCACCAATCTTCCCATTGCCGGCATAGAAGAACCTAAGGGAAAAATATACGGAATACAGTTTCATCCCGAGGTAATACATACTCCCTCCGGAATGGATATACTTAAAAATTTTCTATTTGAAATCTGTGAATGTTCATCTGCATGGACTATGACCTCCATTATAGAGCAGCAAATCAAGAAAATAAAAGATGAGGTAAAAGAAGGCAGGGTTATATGCGGATTAAGCGGAGGAGTTGACTCTTCCGTGGCCGCGGTCCTGGTAAATAAGGCGGTCGGTGATAAGCTTACCTGTATTTTTGTCGACCACGGTCTTCTCCGCAAGGGAGAAGCAAAGAAGGTAACGGAAACATTCAGGGAAAACTTTAAAATCAATCTTATCCATAAAAATGCCAGTGATAGGTTCCTGGGTAAACTGGCGGGAGTTGCGGATCCCGAAAAGAAAAGAATAATAATAGGAAATGAATTTATAAGGATATTTGAAGAGGAAGCATCAAAGATAGAAGACGCACATTACCTGGTACAGGGAACGTTGTATTCCGATGTTATTGAAAGCGGTACAAGAGATGCGGCAAAAATAAAATCCCATCATAATGTTGCCGGAATTCCAGCGGATATAAAGCTAAAACTGATAGAACCTTTAAGATTATTATTTAAGGACGAAATAAGGAAAATGGGAATAGAACTGGGTCTTCCAGATGAGATAGTGTGGAGGCAGCCCTTTCCGGGACCGGGCCTGGCGATTAGAATAATCGGTGAGGTGACCAGGGAAAAAATAAAAATACTTCAGGATGCAGATGAGGTTGTTGTTGAGGAAATAAAGAGGGCGGGATTATATAAAGATATATGGCAGTCTTTTGCCATACTGCCGGATATTAAAAGCGTCGGAGTAATGGGCGATGAAAGGACCTACTCATACCCAATAGTAATAAGAGCGGTGAGCAGTACTGATGCGATGACTGCTGACTGGGTAAAGCTTCCCCATAAGGTGCTGGAAAGAATGAGCACAAGGATTGTAAATGAGGTTGAAGGAGTAAACAGAGTAGTATATGATATAAGTTCAAAACCGCCAAGCACCATAGAATGGGAGTAATAAACTGCGGCAGGCAACAATTAACGGTCAGGAGCCGGCGGTAATTAGATGCGGCAGAAAATAATAAGTTTAAAGGAGCATTTATGAAAAATGATTTTAAGGATAAATTAAATAAATACAGAGAAGAAATCAATGAAATTGATAAGAAAATAGTAGGTTTGCTGAATAAGAGGGCGGTTGCCGTAATGAAAATAAAAAGATTAAAAGAAGATAAAAATGTCCCCCTATATGACGCCAAAAGAGAAGAGGAGCTTTATGATAACATTGTTAAGTATAACAAGGGCCCTCTTTATAATGATAATATTGTCCAGATTTTTGAAAGTATCTTAAGAAACGTCCAGATTCTGGAAAAAGATGAGAATCTTTAATTACCTTTAAAAGTATTCAAGTTTGCTTATTTCTTAATAGGGGCAATAGATGGGAACCGGCCTGACTTGTCTATATTATTATACAATAGAAGAAAATACGGAAAGAAATATATTAAATGGAAGATAAAAAAGAAAAAATAAAAAAGATTGAAGATGATAGTAAAAACAAATTAATAAGTGATGAGAAACTAATCAAAGAAGGTTACATCACTATAATCGCGGGACCCTGCGCGATTGAAAGCTGGGAGCAATTGGATGCCGGCGCCAGGGTTATAAAAGACCTGGGACTTTCATATATAAGAGGCGGGGCATACAAGCCCAGGACATCTCCTTACAGTTTCCAGGGATTAAAAGAAGAAGGTTTAAAATACTTAAAAGAAATAAGTGTTAAATACGGCCTTAAAACGGTAACTGAAGTCACCGATACGGAGAATGTTGAAATAATAGCCGCAAGTGTGGATGTCCTGCAGATAGGCACCAGGAACATGTCCAATTTTGCCCTGCTTGAAAAAATAGGCAGGGTGGCGGGCGAAAAAAATAAAAAAGTTATCCTTAAAAGAGGATGGGCCGCATCTATAAAGGAATGGCTTCTTGCAGTTGAATATATTACATCTATGGCTGATGTTGAAGTTGTACTGTGTGAAAGAGGAATAAGGACATTTGAAACCAGCACAAGATTTACGCTGGATCTTTCAGCGGTTCCTGTTATAAAAAAATTGAGTAAACTCCCTATAATTATAGACCCTTCCCATGCCGTGGGGCAGAGCGACCTGGTTATTCCCATGAGCAGGGCTGCAATTGCAGTGGGTGCCGACGGGCTTCTGGTGGAAGCGCATATCAGTCCCGGCAAAGCATTATGTGACGGCCAGCAGTCATTGAATGCGAAGGAATTGATGGAACTGGTACGGCAGTTAAAAAACATTGCCGGCGTTATTGGCAAGAAAATAAGATAGTTTGATGAAATTTGGAACTGGAAAAATATTTAAATCCCCAGCAAATTAAAGCTGTAAAAAGTACCGAAAAACCGCTTCTGGTAATTGCAGGCGCAGGAAGCGGTAAAACAAGAGTACTCACCTATAGGATCGCATACCTTATTAAGAATAAAGGAGTGGACCCCTTTAATATCCTTGCCATCACTTTTACAAATAAAGCGGCAAGGGAAATGAAAAGAAGGGTAATCGAGCTTGTGGGCAGGGTTGGCGAATATATGTGGGTCAGTACCTTTCATTCATTCTGCGCAAGACTCTTAAGATACGAGATCCATCGTCTTGGCATATCCCGGAATTATGTAATTTACGATGCCGATGATTCTGTAAGTCTTGTATCCAATGTTGAAAAAGAGCTGGACCTGGACATTAAAAGGTTTCCCCCAAAAGCGGTACTTTCAGTTATAAGCGACGCAAAAAACAAATTAATCGATTACGAGACATTTTCAAAAAGAGCGATTGATTACTTTGAAAAAACCGCAGCCGAAGTATACTGCATATATCAGGAAAAGCTGTTTAAGGCCAATGCCCTTGATTTTGATGACCTGCTTGTCTTTACGGTTGATATTTTAAATCTTTATCCTGAAGTAAGAAAAAAATACCAGGAAAAATTTAAATATATCCTTGTAGATGAATTTCAGGATACAAATATTGCCCAGAATGAAATTGTCCTCCTCCTAGCAGAGGAACATAAAAAGATATGTGTTGTGGGAGATGATGACCAGAGCATATACAGCTGGCGCGGCGCTGAAATAAAAAATATCATTAATTTTGAAAAGCAGTTCAGTAAAACCGAAGTTATAAGGTTGGAACAGAATTACCGCTCCACACAAAATATTTTAAACGCCGCAAACTGCATTATAAAAAACAATGAAAATAGAAAAGATAAAAAGTTATGGACCGAGAACCCGGAAGGTGAGCTGGTATCAAAATATATAGCGGCGGATGAAAAGGATGAAGTTGATTTTGTGGTCAGGAAAATAGAAGAATATATGAAAGTAAAGAATAAAAAATACAGGGATTTTGCAGTCTTTTACAGGACCAATGCACAGTCAAGGGCCGTGGAGGAATGCCTCATCAGGCGGAACATACCCTATAAAATTTACGGGGGATTGAGGTTTTACGACAGGAAAGAGATAAAGGACATGCTTGCTTACATGAAGTTAATAGTTAATCCCAAAGATATTGTCAGTCTTGCAAGAATTATAAATGTTCCGCGCCGCAAGATTGGGAAATCCACTATTTCTATTATAGAGAAGTATTCCGTAAAGAATAAAATGACTTTTTGCGAGGCCCTTTACAGGAGCAGTGAGATTAATTTGCTTAGCGGGAGCACGAAGGAAAGAATCAATGATTTTATATCACTTATGGCAGAACTAAGAGGTTATTCCACGGAGAATGGCGTGAGCAAGGTGCTGCAGAAAATCTGGAAGAAGACCGGTTATATGAGGGAACTTGAGCATGAAAATACAATAGAGGCTTTAAACAGGATAGAAAACTTAAGGGAGCTTTTAACTGTTACGAAAGAATATGATGATAATTTTAAATTAAATAACGCGGCAGCTGATTTACCGGGAGCTATTCTGCCTGAAACAGGAGAATCGGGAGAAGAAGCGGATACTGGAGAACCTGCCGGTGCAGAAGGCCTGTATAACCTGGATGGATTCCTGGAAGAAGTGTCCCTGCTTACCGATATTGATAATTATGATGAAAGTACCGACGGGCTTATCCTCATGACCCTCCATAATGCAAAGGGACTGGAGTTCCCCGTTGTATTTATAATAGGAATGGAGGAGGGGATTTTTCCGCATTCAAGAAGCATGAATAGTGTCGAAGAGCTGGAAGAAGAAAGAAGGCTCTGCTATGTTGGAATCACGCGGGCCATGGAAAAAGTGTTCCTGTCATCTTCTATTTTTCACAGTATCTATGGTGATACCGGCTACAGGAATATTTCGAGATTTATAAATGAAATCAGCCCGGCTCTCATCACAGATGAAAATAGAGCCGAATCGGAAAGCAAAAAAAGCCGTTCTGCAAAAGATAAAAAAGATTATGGCGTGAAATGCAGTTATAAAAAAGGCGATTTCATAGAACATAAATACTGGGGCCAGGGCCAGGTCTTAAAGGTAAAGAAACTGGCCGATGACTGCGAGCTTGATGTAATGTTTGATAAGGCAGGCCTAAAGCATCTTCTTTTAAGTTTTGCCCCGATAAAAAAAATAGAGTAGCTCTTAAATTATTATTTTAATTTAATAAAAATTCTGATTCATTTTTTTATTCAGTCGGTTCTTTATCCCGGTGGTTCTATTTCAAATTTTCAGGATTCAAACATTCAAGTTCCGGCAATACAAATATTCCGTCTTTTCTTATAAGCACATTATCAAAATAAATCTCGCCGCCCCCATATTCAGATGTCTGAATGCATACCATATCCCAGTGTATGGCAGATTTATTACCGTTTGAAGCTTCCCTGTAACATTTCCCCGGAGTGAAGTGAAAACTTCCCATTATTTTTTCATCAAAAAGAGTGTCTTTCATCGGTTTTGTTATATAAGGATTTAATCCCAGGGCAAATTCTCCGATATATCTCGCGCCCTCATCTGTGTCAAGAACCTTATTGATCCTTTCAGTATCATTGGCTGAAGCTTTAATGATTTTACCATTTTCAAAGAGAAGGCTGATATTTTCGTATGTGAAACCCTGATAAACTGCCGGGCAGTTAAAAGTTACTTTGCCGTTTACGGAAGTTTTAACAGGAGCGGTAAAAATTTCTCCATCCGGTATATTAAACTCGCCTGCGCATTTTACAGCGGGTATATCTTTAATAGAAAATATTAAATCTGTGTTTTTGCCTTTTATCTGGACTTTATCAGTTTTATTCATAAGCCCAACCAGCACGTCCATAGCTTTAGACATCCTGCCATAATCAAGATTGCAGACATCAAAATAAAAATCTTCAAAAGCTTCCATACTGGTATTTGCAAGCTGGGCCATTGAATGGTTTGGATATCTTAAAACCACCCATCGGGTATTATTTATTCTTTCTCCGGTTACGGCTTCAGCAAAATATTTCATATAAGCATTCATTTTTTCTGGTTTAATATCGCTTAATTCGCTGATATTATCACTTGCTCTTATGCCAATAAAAGCGTCCATTTCTTTAATCCGGACGAGTTCGTATCTGGCCATGGACTCTAATTGCTGAACGCTGCACTCTTTGAGCAGTTCCCTTGTAATGCTGTAATCTTTTAAATCAGTATGCGGTAATGCCCCTGCATTATAAATTTCCTTTATAATAGCCCTGACAAGCGGGATTCCGGAACTGCCCATACATTCCACCAGGACTTTTTCGCCTTTTTTCACCCTGCATGAATAATTTACCAGGTTTCCTGCCAGTTTTTTTATCCTTGGATCCATTGCGCTTATCTCCTCTTGTTCCAGCTTTTACAGCATTTTCATATATAAAGCTTTTTTAATCTTTTAATATTTTTTTGTATTTAACAAGTAATTATATAAAAAAAATAATAAAACATAACAATTATACAGTAAAACTATTTTTAAGCTAAACGTTATTTTATTAAAAATTAAGGATTTACCGGCCAGAGATTTATTTTTTCCGGAGTTTTAATTTGAATAATGGAGCGGTAAGTCTGAAAAAATAAAAGTTATAGGGAAAGGAATTTATTTGCACAGTAATTGACTCGTTCTCAAAAAAGTCTTATTATGTATATGGAGCTATATACATAATAAGGATAACTCTTAAATGATTATTTGCAATGCAGAGAGGAATTAATAATGTCTTTAAAAAAAACAACACTTTTGTTTGAGGAAGATGTGTATGAAAAGTTAAAGGAGAAGGCAAGAAGAGAAAATGTGTCTATTGGCGGACTTGTGAGAGAAGCTGTCGCAGCTTACTACGGCATAAAAAATAAAGAGGATAAGTTAAAAGCCCTGGACAGGTTAAAATCCTTAAATCTTCCTGTGGCAGACTATGAATCAATGGAAAAAGAAATAATAGAAGGGGATTTGAATGATAAAGAAAACTAAAGTTTTCATAGATTCAAATATTCCAATGTATGCTGCAGGCCAGGAACATCCAAATAAAGTACCCTCTATTAAAGTATTAGAGTCAATTTCGGAAAATAAAATTGTCGGAGTGACTTCAACAGAGGTTCTGCAGGAGATATTGTACCGCTACTGGTCAATTAACCTGCTGGGGAAAGGCCTGGAAGTTTTTGATAGTTTCTCGCAGATTGTGGATGATATAATACCTGTAAATTTTAATATAATAAGCGGGGCCAGAAATATGCTGGAAAAAAATAGTTATCAGGGTATCTTCCCGAGGGATGCTATCCATGTTGCCACTATGGACTACTACGGGATTAACTTTATCGCCACGTACGATAAACACTTTGAAGTATTCAAACAGATAAAATATTTCTCATTGTGATTTAATTTAGGGATTCTATAAATATTAGCTTAAAATAGCCGGTAATAATAGGATAAAAACAGCATTCAGTTGAATTGAAAAGGTAATGTAATGGAAACAGAGATTTATTACTTTTCGGGGACGGGAAACTCTCTATTTGTGGCTAAAAAGCTGCAGGAGCTCCTGCCTGATTCAGAATTGATACCGATTGTTAAACGCATAGAAGAGAATAACTATGACATAAAAGGGAAAAATGCTGGTTTTGTCTTTCCATGTCATGGACTTACCATTCCCATTCCTGTAAGGGATTTCTTAAAGAGAATAGAGGCGGCACCTGTAGCCTATTTCTTTGTAATAGCTACCCGCGGGGGGACAGTTTTTAAGGGTTTTGAAGTAATTGAGGATTACCTTAAGAGACAGGGCAAGCATTTAAATGCGGCTTTTGCAATTAACATGGGACTTAATGATCCAAAATTAGGTTACTTTGCTATTCCGACAAAGGATGAACTGGATACGATTGAAAAAAATGCTTTAAAAAAACTGGAAGAAATCCAAAAAATTATTTTAACCAGAGAGGAATATCAAGATAAAACCGGAGTCTCTTTTTCTAATAACAAGCTTTTGAATTATATACTGGAACGGCTTATTCCGTTTATGACACACTTTATATCTCCACTGGTCAAGAAATATTTTTATGCAGATCCAAAATGCACTGGCTGCGGTATATGTGAGAACGTGTGCCTTTCAGGAAAAGTTAAAATGGCCGGTAGCAGGCCAGTGTGGCAGAGTAATGTAAAATGTTATTTATGCTATTCGTGCCTGAATTATTGTCCCTCTGAAGCGGTCCAGATTTATTCAAAAATCTGGATGAAATCATACACTGCAGAAAAAGGCCGCTACCCACATCCATATGCGACGGACATTGATATTTCAAAACAAAAAAACCTATAAATAACATTCCGGGAGGCAAAGATGTGTGCACACGAGTTTGATGGTAAGAAATACAGGAAAGCTTCAAAACATCAAAAAGAATGGGGATTAAAAATAATCTCTGAATTCGATCTCAGTGGAACCGAGTCTATTCTTGACCTGGGCTGCGGCTGGCAGTACAGGGAATATGCACATTAATAGCTATTCTGAATATAAGAAGGAGGAAAAATGAGGTATTTAAAATTAGGCAATTCACAGATAGAAGTTTCCGTAATTGGACTGGGGACCTGGGCAATTGGCGGAAAATGGTGGGGAGGCACGGATGAAAAAAAATCTGTAGAAGCTATCCAGGCTTCGATTGATATGGGTATAAATTTTATTGATACTGCACCGGCGTACGGCCAGGGTCTCTCAGAGAGACTTATTGAAAAAGCCATTAAGGGAAGAAGAGATAAAGTTGTAATTGCGACCAAATGCGGGCTCAGGTGGGATTTAAAGAAGGGTTTTTATTTTTTTGACTACGCACCAGGTGTTCCAATGTACAGATATCTTGGCAGGGAATCTATGGAATATGAGCTTGACCAGAGCATGAAAAGACTCGGAACTGATTATATAGATTTATACCAGAGCCACTGGCAGGACCCGACAACGCCTATATCTGAAACGATGGAAGCGTTTATGAAAATGAAGGAAAAAGGAAAAATTAGGGCAATCGGAGTAAGCAACGCAACGCTTGATGAGATAAAGGAATATGTAAAATACGGAGTTATAGATTCAGACCAGGAGAAGTATAGTTTAATAGATAGGGGTGTTGAATCAGCTATTCTTCCCTGGTGTGAAAAAAATGATGTTTCCATGCTTGCATACAGCTCTATGTCAAAGGGTTTGCTTACAGGCAAGATACCACCGGATAGAAAATTCAAAAGCGGAGATTCAAGACTTGATGACCCGAGGTATTCTGCTGAAAATATTGAAAAAACTAATAAACTGCTGGAAAAGCATTTGGAATCTGTTGCTAAAAAACATAATTCTTCCTACGGGCATATCGCAGTTGCATGGCTTATTAAAGATCCAAAAGTAATTGCTCTCTGCGGGGCAAGAGATAAAGAACAGGCTGCGGAAAATGTGCTTGCGGGAGATATAGAATTGGATAAGAATGACATGGAAAAGGTGGAGAATTTCATAAATGAATACAACGAAAACCCTGTTTAAATTATTTTATTGAATTTATCTTAAAAA
>CAYRJH010000014.1:13842-15824 GCA_964424685.1 uncultured Actinomycetota bacterium
ACTTCGGAAGCAAGGCCGTCGGATACATCAATCATTGCGTTAATATATTTTAAGAATGGCTCTACCTTGTAAAATTTTGCATGCGGTTCCAGGTGTTTCTTTTTCACTTCCGTAAATCCTTCTATATTCTTTAAAAAAAGATTCAGACCTGCTGTGCTGGAACCGAGGTCTCCAGTTACCATAATAATATCTCCGGGTCTTGCAGATGAGCGGAACTTAAGGTTTTCTTTTTTTGCCTCTCCAATCATGCATACATCTATTATAAGCTGGTTGCCGTGTGTTATATTTCCACCTATGATTTCAATCCGGTATTTTTTGCCGGCCTGCCTCATCCCCTTATATATATTTTCAATGATTTCAACTTCAATTTTTTTTGGCAGCACAAGCGAAACAAGGAAATAATGAGGTTCTGCGCCCATTGCTCCTATATCGGAAACATTGATTTCAACAGCTTTTTTGCCGATCTGCTGCGGCGTGAAGTATTTCAGTGAGAAATGGTCGCCCTCCACAAGCGTATCAGTGGTAAAGACGAGGTAGCTGCTGCCGATTTTAATAACAGCGGCATCATCACCAATCCCTTTAATTATATTTTTATTGGCCGGTTTTTTTGCAAGTCTTTCTATTAAGGCAAATTCGCCGCCTATCCCGGAAATACCCATTTAAAAATCCATTCTCTTATTTTCCTATTTTATATTTACTCTTTAAGATATTTATTCACTATATCAATGGCGCAGTACTTCCCGCACATGGTGCACTTATCATCGCTTATTTTACTTTCTTTCCTAAACCGCCTTGCTTTTTCAGGGTCTATGGACAGATTTATTTGTTTTTCCCAGTCTAATTTTTTCCTTGCTTTTGCCATTTCTATATCTTTATCCATGGCATGCTTTTTGCCGGCGGCAATGTCCGCGGCGTGTGCCGCAATCCTTGTAATAATAACCCCTTCCCTCACATCTTCTACAGTGGGAAGCCTCAGGTGTTCAGATGGTGTCAGGTAGCACAGATAATCGGCGCCGCAGTAACCGGCAATAGCTCCGCCGATTGCGCCTGCAATGTGGTCATAACCTGATGCGATATCGGTAACAAGCGGACCCAGCACATAAAATGGCGCATTGCCGCAGAGCTTTTTTTCCAGGATGACATTTGCTTCTATCTGCTCAATGGACATGTGGCCGGGACCTTCAATCATTACCTGGACACCTTCCTTCCTGGCTTTTTTTACCAGTTCGCCCAGGATCAATAACTCCTGTATTTGCCCCCGGTCCGTGGCATCAGCAAGGCAGCCGGGCCTTAACCCGTCACCAAGACTAAGGGTTACGTCGTACTTTCTGGCTATTTTTAAGAGCCTTGAAAAATTTTCATATAGCGGATTTTCTTTTTTATTGGATAATATCCATGTAACCAGAAAAGCGCCGCCCCTGCTTACAACGTCAAGGATTCTGCCCTGTTCCTTTAACCTTTTGATGGACTCTATGGTTACACCGCAGTGTACGGTCATGAAATCAACTCCATCTTCCGCCTGTTTTTCGATTACTTCAAAAAGATGATCTTCAGTCATATTGACAATGCCTTTTATATCTGCTGCTTCAATGGCGGCCTGGTAAATAGGCACCGTTCCAACAGGCACGGGAGAGTTTTCAATGATAGCTTTCCTGATTTTATCAATGTCCCCGCCCGTACTTAAATCCATTATTGTATCGGTTTTTGCTTCCACGGCTGTTTTCAGCTTTTTTAATTCCTCACCCAGATTTGAATGTTCGGATGAGGTCCCGATATTTGCATTAACTTTGGTCCTGAGCCCCTTTCCGATTGCACAGAGGGACTTAAGAGACAGGTGTTTTTTATTATAAGGTATGACTATGCTGCCGTCTGCTATGTGATTCCTTATATATTCAGCGGTTACCTTTTCCTGCTCTGCCGCTATTTTCATCTGTTTTGTTATTTTTCCTTCAGCCGCTTTAATTAACTGTGTCATTTAAAAT
>CAYRJH010000014.1:15924-22497 GCA_964424685.1 uncultured Actinomycetota bacterium
CTATTTAAAATAATCTTCCTGAATTTTTTACATGCTTTCTCAACATCAGATTCCGCGATGATAGCCGATATTATAGCCACGGCTCTTGCGCCTGCCCTGACGACATCTTTTATATTTATCTCATTTATACCGCCGATGGCCACAAACGGTATTTTTATTTTTTCTTTCACCTCTTCTATAAGTTCCAGGCCGCATGGTGTTCCTGCATCGGGCTTGGTCCGGGTCTCAAATATTGGACTTACACCAGCATAATCAGCGCCGGCCTCTTCGGCCCATACAGCCTCTTTTACATTGTGTGCCGTTAAACCGATAATCTTATTATACCCGAGTATTTTCCTTGCGATGTGGTAGGGCATATCTTCACTGCCGAGATGCACGCCGTCAGAATCTACCGCCAGGGCAACATCAACTCTATCATTTATTATAAATAAAGCATTGTTTTTCCTGCAAAGCCCGGCTATTTTTCCTGCTTCTTCTATCATTTCCCCTGTATTTTTTTCTTTTTCCCTGTACTGGATTATTTTTACTCCGGCATTAAGGGCTGATTTTACGTCTTCAAGGACGGTTTTCCTGCTTAATCCGGAATCGGTTATAAAATACAGGTCTATGTTTTTAAGTTTTTCTTTAATTTTCATTCTATCTTTTCAAGCTTTGCCATTTTTTTAATTTTATTTTCATCAATATTAAAGATCTCATCCATTAATGCAATCTTATATGAACCGGGTCCCCTGGCTTCCTCAGCGGCAAGTTCTCCGGCTATGCCAAAAAAAGAAAGGGCATTTGAGGAAGCCAGCGCGAAGTCTTTTTCAACAGCGGCAAATGTTCCTATTACCGAAGAAGCCATGCAGCCCGAACCGACAAAACATCCCATCATCGGATGGCCGTTTTTACAGATATAGACATCCCTTCCGTTTGATATGATGTCTTCCTTCCCTGTTATCACTACGGTAAGATTTTTTTCACCGGCTAATTTTTTTGCTATTTCCAAAAGGTCACCTTTTACCGATATAGCTTCCACTCCTTTTGTTTCTGCTTCCGCGCCGGCTATTGTGCCGATTTCCGATGAATTTCCCTTGAGTATGGAGACATTTACCTTATTTAAGATCTCATTTGCCTTCTCTGTCCGTAAATCCGTAGCGCCGGCGCCCACAATATCAAGGACTATTGGCATATTTTTTTCATTTGCTTTTCTGCCCGCAAGAATCATTGATTCCACAAGGTCCAGTGTAAGAGTTCCAATATTTAAAACCAGCGCACTGGAAATAGAAGTCATTTGTTCAACCTCTTCCGGCGCATGGGCCATCACAGGGAGCCCGCCTGTGGCCCTTACCACATTTGCGCAGTCATAAATAGTCACCCAGTTTGTGATATGATGTATGAGTGGTTTTTGCTCTCTTATTTTTTGCAGATTCTCTATTATGTCCATAATGATGCCCTTTCCCGGCTTAATTTATTATATTTAAAATTTTATAAAATAAAATTTATTTATTTTATAAATAAAAAAACTACTAACCTGGCCCTTGATTAGTAGTTCTTGATGTTCCTACTTTTCCTACGCTGGCATTACCCAGGTCAGGTTTAAGGGTCGACAGCTCACCGTCAGGCCATCCTCTCAGCTTTAAAAAGCTCCCCCAAGTATATATAAATATTTAATTTTCAAAGAATATTCTTTATAATATAAAAGAATAAAACAGGATAATTGCAAAACCTAATGGATATTAGCATAAAAAGTCGATATTAACAATGAAGAAAGAAGTTATTTGCAAAAAGGGTTATAATAGTAAAAATAATGTCCATAGTATCTGTACCGTTGGTGCGGAGAAGTATAAAAAATTCCGGATATGAGCCCGGGGGCAGTGATTTTATATGAAATTTACTGAAAGAAAAATTAATATTTTAAAAGAAGTGGTGGATAGTTTCATTGCTAAAGCCGACCCTGTTTCTTCAAAAAAAATAGCGCAGGATCCGGAATTTGACCTTAGCCCGGCAACCATAAGAAAAGAAATGGCGGAACTGGAAGAAATGGGCTACCTTACCCATCCCCATACATCGGCAGGGAGGATGCCCACCGATAAAGGTTACAGGTTTTATGTGGATAATGTCATCAAAGAGGAATTAAATGCAGGGGTTAATACTCGTTATAACAAAAGTAACGCCCTTGACATGGTAGTGGATAAGGACATGGAAATCGAGACGATCCTGCAGCGGTCAGCCGAGATGCTTGCAACGTTTACCAACTATCTCTCAATGGTCGTAACGCCCACTATCCAGCAGAGCAGGTATAAGCATATAGAGCTTTTAAAGTTTAAAGAAGATAGTATATTGATGGTCCTTATCACGGATACCGGCAGGGTTTATAAAAGAAGTGCTGTCCTTGGAGGCAAATATACCGAGCTTGATCTGCAGGCGGCTGCAAATATTATAAATTTGCAGCTCAGGGATAAAAATATTATTGACACCACAATAGAAGATATAAAAATCCAGAATAGTGATCCGTATCTCATACTCCTCGTAAATAAAGTTACCGATATGATTAAAGAATGCGTCAGGGAAGACTTTCAGTACAATAAGATTTTTATTCACGGCGCATCGGTTATACTGCAGCAGCCCGATTTTATAGATTTGAAGAAAATCCAGAATATCCTCCGGGTTATAGAAAATGAATATTCACTGATGAAGCTGCTGCTGGATTTTTCAGGCGACAGTGATTTTATGGTGAAAATTGGTTCAGAATTATTTGAGGAAGGCACCGAAGACTTGAGCCTTATAGCGTCAAAGTATAAAATTTACGACAACTCGGCCGGAGCCATAGGTATTCTTGGTCCGAAAAGAATGGACTACAGCCGGGTTATAAAAAGCCTTAATATTTTTAGGAGAAATCTTACAGATATTTTTAATTCCAGAGCTTAACTTTTAAAATTAAACGTGTTAAGGTGTTAAGCAGAAACTGGAAAAAAGTGTTGAAATGAGTTATTATTTCTGCGCTAATATTTCATAAATCATTTAATATTAACTTTAATTTGGATTTATTATGAGGTGATTTTAACCTGTGGCAAAAAAAAGAGATTATTACGAAGTCCTGGGATTATCCCGGGACTGCACCATAGAAGATATAAAAAGAGAATACAGGAAACTTGCCCGCAAATATCATCCTGATGTAAATAACGGCGATCCTGAAGCAGAGGAAAAATTCAAGGAAATCTCCGTGGCGTATGCGGTGCTGAGCAATGGGGAAAAAAGAAGGGAGTATGACCATTTTGGATTCAATAGAAATCTGTTTGAGAATTTTGACTTCGGAAGTGTATTTTCTGAATTCGGGTTCGGCGATATATTTAATACAATCTTTGGCACCGGTTTTAGCAGCTCCTTTTCAAGCAGGCAGGGAACAAGGCATAGGGAAAGAGGCTCCGATATAAGTATTGAGGCAAAGATAACTTTTAAGGAGTCTGCCTATGGAGTTAAAAAAGAAATCGAGTATAAAGTCAACGATATATGCGAGTCCTGCGGAGGAAAGGGCAGTACTTCTGAAAGCGGAGTCGTTACCTGCAGCGAATGCGGCGGAAACGGAAGAGTAAGGACCGAAAGGCAGTCCTTCCTCGGAAGTATCGTAACGACATCGGCCTGCAGTAAATGCGGCGGTTCGGGTGAGATAATAAAAGAACCGTGCGATAAATGCAGGGGAGCAGGCTTCAGGTTAAAGAAGAAAAAAATAAAGGTGGATATTCCAGCCGGGATACATGACGGGAATAGCCTGAGACTGTCCGGAAAGGGAAATTCAGCAGGCAGGGATTCCATCAACGGGAACCTATATTTAACCGTGAGGGTAAAGCCCCACCCCGGATTTAAAAGAAGCGGGAATGATATCCTCTCCAGTGTTGACATATCTTTCGCGCAGGCGGCCCTTGGATGCAGGGTGGCCGTGGAGACTCTTGACGGTAGGGAGGAGCTGGATATCAAACCGGGAACCCAGCCAGGAGAAAAGATTATCCTTAAGTCAATGGGGATAGTCGAGCTCAATGGATACAGGAGGGGCGACCAGATAATAAATATAGATGTTAAAATCCCTACCAGGGTCACTGGCGAAGAAAAAGAGCTTCTTAAAAAATATGCCCTTGGAAGGGGAGAAGAAGTCGGCAGCGGGAAAAGCAGTACTTTCTCTAAAATTAAAGATGCTTTTAAGAAATAAGGAAATTAAGGGAATTTTTTATTAAGGAAATTTTTTAAAATAAATAAAATATCCATTATTGCTTCTTACTCTTACACCATTATATTGACCGCATTATGCTATGCCAGCCCTGCTGTCTTATTTATAATTTTTAATCATGATTGTTATAATTATTGCGGCCGTTATAATTATTAAATAAATATATCAAATAACTGCAAAAGGGAAAATTTAATAATGAGCTATCCGTATTTTTTTACAGACAGCAGTAATATCGGGGAAAACAAAATAAAGATAAGCGGGGAGGACCTGAACCACCTTAAAAATGTGCTCAGGAGCAGGCCCGGGGATATAGTTTACATATCCGATAATGATAAGTATAAGTACGAAACAGAAATCCTTGATATCGGAAAATCGGAAGCCATATTAATTGTAAAGAATAAAAAACAAATCACAAGAAAACTCCCGGAGCTTATCCTCTTTCAGTGCATACTTAAAAAAAATTCAATGGAATTTGTTATCCAGAAATCAACCGAAATAGGGGTGGACAGGATAATACCGGTTATGAGCAGGAGGGTGATTGCAGACAGCAGGAAAATCCCCTCTAAGATTGACAGGTGGCAGAAAATCTCTGACGGAGCATCAAAACAGAGCAAGAGGGATTTTAAGTGCGAGGTGATGGAGCCCGCGGATATTTACAGCATAAATGTCCGCGAATACGGGCTTTTCTATGTTCCCTACGAAGAAAGTTCCGCCGGCGGGGGAAATCTTGCAGAAACGCTAAATGCAGGGTCAAATATTTCAAGCATCGCCTTTATAATAGGGCCCGAGGGCGGTTTTGAAGCCGGCGAAGTGGACTTCCTTAAAAATAATGGCGCCAGGGAAATAAGGCTGGGGAGCAATATTTACCGCTCAGAGACGGCGGCAATTTATTTTTTATCTGTGCTGGATTATTTAACCGGAAATCAAAAATGAGCAGTGTAATGAGAAGTGTTAAGTTTTCCATAGATACCTTCGGGTGCAAGGTAAACCAGAGTGAATCTGAATTTATTGCGGGAGAGCTGCAAAAAATGGGAATGACGCTCGTTTCCCGCAGCCGGCATCCTGATTTCTGCCTGGTAAACACCTGCACCGTGACCTCGCGGAGCGACAGAAAAGCAAGGCAGCTGATAAGAAGAATCAAATCGGAAAATAAAGACAGCAGGATTATTGTCATGGGCTGTTTTGTTGTATTCAACAGGAAATTTTTAAAAGAGTGCGGAATTGATCTTATAATAGGAAATAAAGATAAGGCTAAGATTCCGGATTTAATTACAGGAATGGCGGCAGGTGGAGCAGCCCGGGCTGGAAAAAGCCGGGAAGATGGGAAGAGCCGTGAAAGCATGGGAAATCTTGCCTGCAGAAGCAGCTTGCAATACGGTTCTTACGGTGGCGCGCATTCAAGGCCGCTGGTCAAGGTCCAGGATGGCTGCGAGCAGAATTGCACCTATTGCATAGTTCCGGAGGTGAGGGGAAGGTATAAAAGCGTACCTTTTAAAGATATTTTAGAGAGAATAACCGGGCTCCAAAACGACGGTTTTGAGGAAATCGTTCTTACAGGTATCCATATCGGAAAATATGGAGTGGATTTTAATACCGGAAGCTCAAATACCGGAAATTCACATGCCGCAAGTTCAAGTGCAAGCAGCCTGCACGGCAAAATTAAAACAGGAAGTTCACACCGCAAAATTACAGTTTCCAACCTGGCGGAACTACTGGAAAGAATCACAAAAGAGACCGGCATAAAAAGAATAAGGATAAGTTCCATTGAAATAAATGAAATCGGAGACAGGCTGCTGGATGTTATTAAAAAAAATGAGATACGTTTTGCCCATCATCTTCATATTCCCCTGCAGAGCGGGAGCGATAGGATTCTAAAGCTTATGGGAAGGCCTTATAATACCGGATATTATCTAAAGAAAGTAAACAGGATTAGAGAGGTTTTTCCAGGTATTTCCCTGACCACTGATGTGATAGTGGGTTTTCCGGGTGAGGAAGATGATGATTTTGCCCAAACAGTAGATATGGTCAGGAAGATTGCTTTCAGCAAAATCCATGTTTTTAAATTTTCTAAAAGGAAGCATACGCCGGCTTATATGATGGCCGGCCAGGTGGATGAAGAAGTCAAGTCCTCCAGGAGCATAATCTTAAGGAACCTGGGAGATGAGCTGAGAAACAGTTACCTGAAAAGCAATATCGGGAAAACATTAAATGTTGTATGCGAAGAAATAAGTAGCGGCAATGGTTTTGAAAGTACAAAGAGTGAGGATAGTGACACTACAGATGCAAAAAGTAAAGATAGTGATATTGCAGGCGGAACCTCCGGAAATTATATTAAAGTTTATTTTAAGGTGGATAAAAGCAGGTTTGCC
>CAYRJH010000015.1:0-3708 GCA_964424685.1 uncultured Actinomycetota bacterium
TCCTTACGCTTAGAAAATTCGGAAGCAGGCTTGAAGGCCATCCGACACCTCTTTTCCCTTATGCCGAAGTCTCTACCGGCTCACTTGGCCAGGGGCTTTCTATCGGTTTGGGAATGGCTCTAAATGCCAGGTATATAAATAAATTACCTTATAGAACATTCGTATTGCTTGGAGACAGTGAAATGACCGAAGGCTCGCAATGGGAGGCAATACAAATTGCACCCCACTATAAGCTTGATAATCTTATTGGCATTTTAGACGTTAACAGACTGGGCCAGAGTGGAGAAACAATTTATGGATGGGATATCAAAGGTTATGAAAAAAGAATATCCTCTTTTGGCTGGGAAACAATATCTATAGACGGCCACAATTTTGAGGAAATTACCGGTGCTTATAAATATGCTCTTAAGGTTAAGGATAAACCGTCAATGATTATAGCAAAGACAATAAAAGGAAAGGGTGTAAATCTTCTGGAAAATAAAAATGGCTGGCACGGCAAAGCTATCACCGAAGAGCAGCTTGAAAATGCGCTTATTGAATTGGGGGAAATTGACAGGAATGCAAGGGGGGTTATCGCAGAACCGGAACATGTTGAATTACCTGAAGAAAATATTAAAGAATATGAAAGGATTGATATAGGCGATAATAAAATGTCAACCAGAAAAGCTTATGGTATCGGCCTGGTAAATATCTATAAAAAATTTCCCGATATAGTCGTGCTTGATGCCGAGGTGAGTAATTCAACGTTTTCTGAAATATTTAAGAATAAATTCCCGCACAGGTTTTTTGAGATGTATGTAGCAGAACAAAATATGATCGGCGCTGCAATAGGATTATCGCTAAGGGGGAAAATCCCATTTGTTTCAACATTTGCTGCATTTCTAACCCGTGCTTTTGATCAAATCAGGATGAGCAGATATTCAAATACAAATATAAAATTTATAGGCTCGCATTCAGGAGTATCAATTGGTGAAGATGGAGCTTCGCAAATGGGGCTGGAGGATATCGCCATGTTCAGGACCCAGCTTGACAGTGTAATTTTATATCCGTCAGATGCCGTATCTACCGAAAAACTGGTGGAAAGAGCTGCTGAATATAAGGGTAATGTTTATATCAGAACAACGCGAATGGATATGCCAGTTATTTACAATAGTGATGATATTTTTAAAATTGGCGGAAGTAAAATAATAAGGGAAAGTAAAAATGATAAAGTAACAGTATGCTCAGCAGGTATAACATTATTTGAGGCGTTAAAAGCCTACGAAGAATTAAAAAAGGGAAACATTTTAATAAGAGTAATAGATCTCTACAGCATTAAACCTATAGATGAGTGTTCTATTAGAAAGGCCCAGGAAGAGACGGAAGCCATATTAACAGTAGAGGACCATTATGCTGAAGGAGGGCTTGGAGAAGCCGTAAAAAGTGCCGCTTCTGTAAAAAGTCCAGTTTATATTCTTGCTGTAAGGAAAATGCCCCTAAGTGGTAAACCTGGTGAATTATTGGATTTTGAAGAAATCTCATGTACTGCAATTGTAAATAAAATAAAAGAAATATTAAAATAAATTTATAAATTTCTTTACATTAGGTTCAGAAAATCTTTAAAACTATAAATAAAATAATGAATAAAGTTTTAAATTAATAATAAATATATTAAATTAAATTAAAATTAAATAATTTTTTATCAAAATATTTGTAAAGATAGTTAAACTTATGATAATATATAAAATCGAATTAACTTCTATATCAATAATTTATTAAAATATATAATTATACAGCGGTTATACAGTAATTTTTAAATTAGATTTATAATATTTCAGGGAATAAATTTATATTAATAGTTTAAGGTTTTTTAAATATGATGCTAATATTACTAAATACACTGGATGTATAATTGGCAAATTCAATATATTCCCTGTCTAAATCTTAATTTATGGTAGAGCAAGAAAAAAAAGTATTAAGTTATTTATATAACAAAATGTCTGAAATCAAACATATAAAAAAATTTAATATGGTACCGATGGCACTGCAAACTGCTGAAGATCATATTAAGGATAGTGTTATTATACTTGATAATAAAGATTGCATTTTATACCTTAATAAATCAGCTAAAATTTTATTCAAGTATGAAAAAAATGAGTTTAGAGGAAATCATATAAAAACTTTACTGCCTGATTATCAAAATTATTCCAATAATAAACGCCCTGATTCTGAGTTGAATACAGATATAACTATATCCAGAAATAACCATAAAAAAATTTTTAATATGACTATTAAGAATATTATTACCAGTGAAAGAAAAAAAACTTCTGGTAAGGTGGTCATTCTACGTGATATCACAAAACAGAAAATAGTAAATAAGCAACTGAGCCATAGGATAAAATTTGAAAATCTTATAACAAAACTTTCAACAAATTTTATAAGATTTTCATTATATGAAATAGATGATGGAATAAAACAAACGCTTAAAACAATAGGTGAATATACCAGTGTGGATAGGATTTATATCTATAAATTATATAAAAACGGCACCATGGCTGTTAAAGATTATGAATGGTGCAATAAAGACATTAAACCAAAAATAGAGAATTTAAAGGGGCTTCCAGTCAAAAACAAATTCTGGTGGTTAAAAAAGCTTGATAGTTTTAGACCCATTTATATTTCCGATGTATTAAAAGTTGCCACTCCCGAACAGAAAATAGAAAAAGAAATAATAAAGCCAGGCGAGGTGAAATCATTATTAATCATACCTATGATTTATGGAAAAGTCCTTGAAGGTTTTATTGGATTAGAATCAATAAATAGCAAAAGAATATGGACCATCAATGATATAACTCTATTAAAATTATTAGGAGAAATTCTTATAAATGCCCTTGAACGAAAAAAAACTGAAGAGGAAATTATAAATTTATCATTAAAAGATAAGTTAACAGGATTATATAACAGGACATATTTTGAAGAAGAAATTAAAAGGCTTGATACAAAAAGGCAGCTTCCGTTAAGTTTTATAATGGGGGATGTTAATGGGTTAAAGCTTATAAATGATGCATTCGGGCCCAAAGAAGGCGACAGATTATTAAAGAAGATAGCCGCGATTCTAAAAAAATGCTGCAGGAAAGAAGATATTATTTGCAGGTGGGGAGGGGATGAATTTTCCATATTGCTTCCCAGAACCACAGAAAAAGATGTAGATGAAATATTAAAAAGAATAAGAATTTCATGTTTTAAAACAAGAGATCATAAGGTACCGGTAAGTATATCTTTTGGAGCTTCTACGAAAAAGATCTATGGCCGTGGTATGGAAAAAATAATAAGAGATGCAGAAGACTGGATGTACCGCAGGAAATTACTGGAAAGACAGAGTATTTCCAGTTCTATAATCTCGTCACTTGAGAGAACTTTACAGGAAAAAAGTCAGGAAACAGAAGACCATGCTTTCAGAATGAAGGAAATGGCATTACAGCTGGGAAATTCTCTTGAATTAAAAGAAAATAAATTAAATGAATTATCCCTGCTTTCAACCCTGCACGATATAGGCAAGGTGGTAATATCTAATGAAATCTTAATGAAAAAAGGAAAATTAACAGAAAATGAATGGGAAACAATGAAAAAACATCCGGAAGTAGGATATAATATATGCAATTCTTGCCCGCAGCTAATGCCTATTGCTGATTCTGTATATTCACATCATGAATGGTGGGATGGGACAGG
>CAYRJH010000015.1:3808-6967 GCA_964424685.1 uncultured Actinomycetota bacterium
TGGAAAAAATACAGGGTCTCATGGGCAATATTTTTTCTGGGAATGGCGTTATTTTTATTCTCTCTTGTAAGGATTCCGCTAAACAATCTATTAAATTCAGTGATTTCATTAAACTTTAGGGGAGAAGTTGCTGTTATACTAACAGGTTTAATTTTGTCTTTTACCGCCGGTGTATTCGAAGAAGGCGCAAGAGTTTTAGCATTTGGTGCAATAATAAAACAAAGAAGTTATGAAAAGGGAATCATGTATGGAATCGGACACGGAGGCGGCGGTGAATCGATGATTCTCGTCGGAGCAACAGTTCTTTTTAACTTTATAGTTTTTAAATTCTTTCCCTATATTTTGTCCGATAGTGTATTATCACAATTTGAAAATTTAGCCTGGTATCTGCCGATGATCGGTGCCCTGGAAAGAATTTTTGCCATCATTATACAAATTTCGCTTTCAGTTTTAGTAATTTATGCTTTCATAAAAAGAAAATACTACCTTATACCAGTTGCAATATTTTATCATATGCTAATAGATTTTGCTGCCGTTTATATCAATTATAAATATGGAATTTTTCTCACTGAGATATCAGTATTTATTTTTGCAGTCATAGGTATAATTATAATCTGCATATTAAAACCAAAAAGAGATTTTATTAAAACAGAGATTTAGCGGGCCAAATAATTATTCGTAAAACACAAAGTTTAAAAATTATTATAAATCCGCAATAAAAAAACCCCGAGTTATCTTTTGTCATAGCTAGCGCCTTAGACTAATCAACATCTCGGGGCATATCCTGGAACTTTTCTCAGGGACTTTTCAAAATATAAACCTGTCGTTTTTATCCTTTCGAATATAAACCTCAGTTATTTCTGAAAGTTGCCTCCTGTCCTAAGATATAAAAAAGATACCAGAATTAAAAAATGTTGTCAATAGATTAAATACACTTTTTGCTAAAAACCCCGGGAAATTTTTATTTTTTCTGTAAATATAAAATATATAGTAAAATAATAAAAATAGAATTAAGTTATTATTCACAAAATTTAATAAATTTTATATATTATTAAGATATTTTCTTAATATTAATTTAAAATGTTGATTATTTTAATCCGGAGTTGGAAATGAAGAATATCAAAAAAATAGCTGTAATAGGATTGGGACTTATAGGCGGCTCATTAGCTTTATCTTTAAAAAATATAAATAAAGACTTCATTGTTTACGGCTATGATATTAAAGGCGAATCAATGAACATAGCCAAATATAGAAACATAATCGATGTCATCGCAGGCAGTTATAAAGAAGCAGTATCGGATGCTGATTTAATAATAATAGCAACCCCGATCAGTAAAATAGTTAAAGTTGTAAGTGACATAAAAAATTATTTGAAAAAAGGATCGATAATAACTGATGTTGGCAGCGCCAAGGAAAAAATAGTCCGCAGAGTCAGTGAGATACTGCCCGGAGATGTATTTTTCATTGGCGGCCACCCAATGGCGGGTTCTGAAAATGAAGGCATTTTAAGCGCCACACCGGAATTATTCAAGAATACGTTTTATATATTGACTCCTACGGATACTACTATAACCGAACCGCTTGTTACATTGCATTCATTGCTTACAAAGATCGGCGCAAAAGTAATTACCATAAATCCTGAAGAGCATGATGAGAATGTAGCCTTAATAAGCCATCTGCCTCATATTCTTTCTACAAACCTTGTTGATATGATAGATGACAGAAAAAATAACATGAAGAATCTATTTAAACTTTGCGCCGGAGGGTTCAGGGATATGACGAGGATTGCAGCTGCAAATACTAAGATGTGGCTTGACATCAGCCTTGAAAATAAAGATAAGATAATAAAATCCATTGATGATTATATAAAATATTTAAAAATATTTAAGACGAATCTTCAGAAAGATGATTCCGAATCAATCAAAAAACACTATGTAAAAGCGCAGGAAGCAAGAGTAAATCTCCCAAAGTATGTAGAAAAAGATATATCTAATTTATATGAAATCAGAATTTCCATACCCGACAGGGCTGGAGTATTAAGTGAAATTACCCTGGCAATAAGTTCCCATGGAATCAATATTGAGGATATCTCGATTTTTCATTCAACAGAATTCAGCGGCGGTGGGATCCTTAAAGTATTAGTTCAGGGTAAAGACGCGGGCAAAATTACAAAAGATGCAGTTGAAAAAGCGGGATATGAAGTCCGCGTAAAAAAAGTATTGGGCGATTAAAATGGAAATACACGGAATAAAAAGTATAAAAGGTGAAATAAAAATCCCGGGAGATAAATCAATTTCGCATAGAAGTTTGATTATATCTTCTATTGTAAAAGATAATGTCATAATAGAAAATTTTCTTTTTTGTGAAGATTGCATAAAGACTTTAAATATCCTGGAAAAATTGGGAGTAAAAATAGAAAAAATCGACAGTAATTTAATAGTCTATGGCAAAGGAATTAAAAACTTTCACGAACCTGATGAAGTGCTTGATGCCGGTAATTCGGGAACAGCCATCAGGCTAATGAGCGGAGTTTTATCCGCTACTAATTTTATGTCTGTATTGAGTGGAGACAGCTCAATAAATAACAGGCCCATGGGAAGAATAATAGAACCTTTAATAAAAATGGGTGGAAGAATTTATGGGAGAGAAAATAATTCAAAAGCTCCTATAGTAATATTCGGAAATCCCGCCCTGAAGGGAAAAAGATTTGAATTAAAAGTATCGAGTGCTCAGGTTAAATCCTGCATACTTTTAGCTGCATTGCATGCGGAAGGTCTTACCGAAGTAATTTCACCTGAAATTTCAAGAGATCATACAGAACGCATGCTTGAATATTTTGGAGCTAATATTACCAGTGAGGGTAAATATATAAAATTATCACCTGGTAGAGAATTAAACGCAAGAAGGATTTTTATACCCGGAGATATTTCTTCGGCTGCATATTTTATCGTTGCCACCCTAATTTTAAAAAATTCTTATACTGTCATGAGGGATGTTGGCATAAATCCGACCAGAAATTATATTATAGAATTACTTAAAAGAATGGGCGGTAAAATAATTATTAAAAATAAAAGGATTGTAAATAATGAGCCAATCGCAGATATTGAGATTTTTTCCAGCAAATTAAAATCTATTGAAATAGAAAAAGAAAAGATACCC
>CAYRJH010000015.1:7067-14626 GCA_964424685.1 uncultured Actinomycetota bacterium
TTTGGTGATCATAGAATTGCCTTATCACTTTCCATACTGGCTTTACTATCAACCGGGAGTGTAACAATTCTTGATTCAGATTGTGTTAATGTATCTTTTCCCGGATTCAAGTATAGCTTAAAAAAAATTCTTGTTTAAAAAACAATTATCAAAAAATTCATTACTAAAAAACTTAATAGATATAAATAATAAATAATGACTAAAAACATCATAACAATAGATGGCCCTGCCGGAAGCGGTAAAAGCACTGTAGCAAAAATTATAGCAAGGGAATTAGGATTAAAATATATCGATACAGGCGCAATGTATAGAGCAATAACTTTGATTGCCCTGCAGAATAATATTGATTATAACGATGAAAAATCTATCCTTAAAATTGCCGTAAATATAGAAATTGAACTTGATAATAACTCAGTAGATGAAAATAAATATACAATGATTAAATTAAACGGGACAGATGTTACAGATGAGATAAGGAGCATGGAAGTAGGAGCTGCTGTATCAATCGTCTCTAAACTATCCGGGATAAGAAAATATCTTGTAAGTCTGCAAAGAAAATTTATAGAAAAAGGTAATGCTGTACTTGAAGGCAGGGACACGGGAAGTGTGGTATGCCCCGACGCTACATTAAAAATATATCTTACCGCAAGTCTTGAAGAGCGAATAAAAAGAAGGATTTTGCAGATGAAGGGAAATGGTCAGTTATTTAAAAAAAATATAATTAAAAAAGAAATTACTGAAAGAGACAGGATTGACAGTACAAGAAAGGATAGCCCCCTAATAATACCTGCTAATGGAGTCATAGTTGACACTACAAAAATGTCGATAAGGGAAGTCGTGGATAAAATTAAAAAATTATATGATAAAAAGGCAAATGTTAAAGACAAAACACGGTAAGTGCTATTTAATTTTCCACAGGATACTAAGGTTTACTTTAAGAGTCCTATTTAAGATGCTGTATAGAGTGGAAAATATTGATATAGATAAAGTACCGAAAAAAGGAAGATTAATAATATGCTCAAATCATATAAGTTATCTTGACCCAGTTATAATCGGAGCTTTTATGCCCAGGTGCCTCTACTTTATGGCAAAAAATGAACTATACGGTAATAAATTTTTATCTTCTCTCTTAACTTTTTTAAATGCCTTTCCTGTGAAACGCCAGGCTCTCGACAGAAAAGCATTCAGGACATCACTGGAAATTTTAAAAAACGATAATGCTTTGGGATTATTTCCTGAAGGCACAAGGTCTACCGATGGTATTTTAAGAGAAGGTAAAAAGGGAATAGGATTTATATCCGTATACACCGGAACCTCTATTTTGCCAGTTGCTCTTAGCGGTGCCAATAAAATAATTCAGAGGCCTCATAAAAGACTGTTTTTCCCGAAAATAAAAATAATTGCCGGTAATCTCATAGATATAAAAGATATTCTAAAAAAATATGATAAAAGAGAAGCCGCAAGAGTAGTAGTAAGCAAGACAATGGAAGAAATAAGAAGGATACACGACAGGATAAAATAAAAATTACAAAATTAAATAGAGTAGAATAGATAAATAAAAAAATAATTAAAAGAGGTTTTTTATATATATGGAGATAATAATCACTGAATATTTAGGTTACTGCTTTGGTGTAAAAAGGGCATTAAAATTAACCGGAGAAGTAATAAATAATAACAGGCATAAAAATAAGAAAATCTTTACTTTTGGCTCTATTATTAATAATCCAGGAGTCACTGAAGAACTTTCAAAAAAAGGATTAATTTCAGTTCAAGATATCAGCGAAATAGAAAAGAACAGTATTTTTATTATAAGATCTCACGGTATGTCGCCAGATATCATAAATAAAATCAGAGAAAAATATGAACCGGAAATTATTGATACTACATGTCCCTTTGTTAAAAAAGCTCAGGCAAGAGCTAAAGCCCTATCTCAAAAAGGATGTTTTGTTGTAATAATCGGTAATAAAAATCATCCTGAAGTGCTTGGAATAAGAGGGTACATATTGAATAAAAATTATATGATAGTAGAAGATGAAAAAGATATTAAAACGATACCACAAAATAAAAAAATCGGGGTAGTTATCCAGACCACGCAGACAAAAGAAAAACTTTTACTTATTACCGGTAGACTACTTGAAAAAACCAGGGAACTTCTTATTTATAATACTATCTGCGATATAACCGGGAAAAAACAGGATTCGACAAAAAAATTAGCAGAAAATACAGATATAATGATAATAGTAGGAGGGAAAAACAGTGCAAATACCAGTCATCTTGCGGAAATATCAAGAGAGATAAATAACTCGACTTATCATATTGAAAGTTTTCAAGAAATCAAGCCAGCGTGGTTTAGAAATAAAAAAAGAGCCGGCATAAGTGGGGGTGCCTCCACACCTGTAAAAGATTTAATTGATGTAAAAAAAGCTATTGAGAAATTATAAAATTCCTAAAAAAATAAAGACATGTAAAAACAATTGTATTTTTTGCTTTATCAAACAGCTTCCCGGAAATTTACGCTCTTCCTTATATGTAAGAGATGACGATTATCTGCTTTCCTATATGCATGGTAATTTTGTTACTCTTACAAATGTTAATAAGGAAGATTTAAATAAAATAATAAAATATAAACTTGAACCACTTTACATTTCTGTACACAGTCTGAATGAAAATATAAGAGAAATTTTATTTGGAAATAAAAAGAATATATGTGGTATTGAAAATCTCGAATTTCTTGATAAAAATGAGGTAAAATCAAATATTCAGATAGTTTTATGCCCCGGTATAAATGATGGAAAAGACCTCGAAAATACACTTTTTACACTTATAAATGATTATAAAAATATACTTTCAATAGGCATAGTCCCTGTTGGAATTACAAAATTTAATAAAGAATGCAATCTTAAATCTTATGATAAAAAAAGCGCAGTAAAAATTATAAATTTTATAGATAGTTTTAAAAAATATAATAGGTCGCTTAAAAAAGCCGGTATTATTTACCTTTCTGATGAATTTTATATCATAGGTGGTATAAGATTCCCGGAATATAATTGTTACGGGGGTTTTTATCAGATTGA
This sequence comes from uncultured Actinomycetota bacterium, assembly GCA_964424685.1. Taxonomy (GTDB): domain Bacteria; phylum Actinomycetota; class Humimicrobiia; order Humimicrobiales; family Humimicrobiaceae; genus JAQVEM01. The sequence continues at coordinate 10,142 of CAYRJH010000015.1, forward strand.
AAATGGGATCGGGAAAAGCATATTTTTTTTAAAACAGATTAAAGATTTTATCGTAAATTACAGCACCGGCTGTGCCGTATCCGTTAACGCAGGTGATAACACAGGGCATACATTGCTGTTAACTTCAGAATATGGAGAAATTATAATTAAGGATGCGCTTGATATCGTTTTTAAAAAGTCGGGCAATAATGGTAAAAGAATAGTTTCATCTATAAAAATAATGAAAGTGACAAATAAATCCCTGGGTGGAAATATTAAAATAACGGGTCTTCTAGGTGGCGGGGATATAGTATCAAATTTAAAGAGAGAGAACCTTGAAATATATAGTAAAATACTTATTCCGGATTGTATTTTTAATAAAGAAAGTTTTACTATTGATAATTACACGAAACAGGATATCGTAAAAATTAGCAAAAATATAAAAATAATATCTGAAGACGGGTACAGTTTTATAAAGGAAATATTTTATAAATAATATTAAGAAAGAAAACAATGAAGATAAATGACAGTATTAATATTCCAAGGATTGCAGTAATAGGAAAACCAAATGTAGGTAAATCCACACTTATTAATAGAATATGCGGGAAAAGAGGAGCAATAGTTCACGGGGATCCTATGATTACCCGCGACCGTAAATATTACAAAACTGATTGGAACGGAAAAAATTTTTATTTACTTGATACCGGCGGAATAGATTTAAAATTGAAACAGAAAATAAATATCCAGGTGTTTCTGCAAACTAAAAAAGCGATAGACGAATCAAATATCATTATTTTTGTTGTAGATTTAAAACAGCCCGTATCTCCACTGGATGAAGAGATAGCGTCAATTTTAAGAAAAACAGATAAAGAAATAATTTTTGCCGGTAATAAATGTGATTACCAGGAGGGAATTTTTTACACAGAAGATTATTTGAAATTCGGTTTTGGATACCCGGTCAAGATATCGGCACTGAACGGAATAAACATAGGAGATCTATTGGACGAGTTAGTATCAAAATTTGTTAATTTACCGGCAGATTCAGGAGAATACAGCGAAGGAGCCGTACCTGGTATCTGTATCCTTGGAAGGCCTAACGCAGGTAAATCAACTTTATTTAATGCTATAATAGAAGATGAAAGAGCAATAGTGGATGAAGTAGGAGGTACCACCAGGGATAGCATCGATAGTATTGTAAAAATAAATGATAAAGATTACAAATTTATAGATACGGCAGGAATAATAAGAAAAAAGGGGAATGGAAGGGATATAGAATATTACAGTGAACTAAGAACACTGGAAGCTATTGAAAGCTCTGATATAAGCCTGGTACTTATCGACTGCAGCAGGGAAGTGGCAAACCAGGATATTAAAATAATAGAAATTTGCATGGAAAAGGGCGTTAGCACCTGTATTATTTTTAATAAAATTGACGTTGTGGATAAAGAAACACTTGATAACATTGTAAAAATGCTTGAATTAAAATTAAAATTTGCTGATTATATACCCTTTTTAAAGGTAAGTGCGCTAACAAAAGAAGGGGTAAAAAAGATTATTAAAATGATAGACATGTTAATAGATGAAAGGAATAAAAAGATTCCCGAAAATAAGCTGACAGGTTTTTTTAAAAAACTGGAAAAAGAAAGTGAAGGCATATATTATAAGGGCAAAAGGTTTAAAATTAAATTTATAAGGCAGATTAAAACATCGCCACCTGTATTTTTAATTTTTTCAAATATGGACGATAAAAGAAGAGTGAATACAACAAGATATATAGAAAATAATATAAGGGAAAAATTCGGTTTTACGGGCACACCTATTTTTTTTAAATTCAAATACTAAAATAAAAGGTGTTATGGAGAAAAATAAAATTATAACAATAGTAGGGGCCGGAAGTTGGGGGACAACTTTATCTGTGATCCTTGCCAGAAAAGGCTGCCGCATTAACTTATGGACAAGAAGCAAAGCCACACATGACGAGATAAAAAATTATAGAAAGAATGCAAAGTACACATCTGACCTATATATTCCTGAAAATGTAATACCTTTCATCAATAAAGAAGAGAATTTTAACAATCCTGAAATTATAATTTTTGCCGTACCATCCCATGTTTTAAGAAAAATAGTTTTAAAATTTCATAAAAATCTTAAAGAAAACATAGAAAATATAAGATGCATTCTTAACGTGGCAAAGGGGCTTGAGATAGGCAGTAATTTAAGGTTATCCCAGGTAATGGGACAATGTCTGCCCGGCGAATTAGTTTCTAAAATCTGTGTATTATCCGGTCCGAATATTGCTTCTGAAATTGCCCGCGGTTTACCCAGCGTATCGGTTGTTGCCTCGCATAGCAAAGAATTACTTAAATATATACAGCCTGTATTATCCAATGATAAATTCAGAGTTTATACAAACAGAGATGTAACCGGTGTTGAAATAGGCGGTGCTGTCAAAAATATAATAGCGATTGCAGCCGGCATTTCAGACGGGCTGGGTTATAAAGCTAACACTAAAGCATCTCTTATAACAAGAGGCCTGTATGAACTTACAAAGTTCGGAATCAAACTTGGCGCAGATCCGGTGACTTTTTCAGGAGCAGCAGGAATGGGTGATTTAATAGCAACATGCATAAGTCAAAACAGCAGGAATAGATATGTCGGTGAAAGAATAGCAAAGGGTGAAAAGATAGATAAAATCTTAAAAAGCATGTTTATGGTTGCTGAAGGTGTTAAAACCACAAAAGCTGTATATAATCTTTCTAAGAAAATGGATATAGAAGTCCCGATTACTGAATGTGTCTATAATATCATATATGAAAACCTTAACCCCGTTGAATCTGTCAAGAAACTAATGAATAGAAAGATTAAATCTGAGATTTAAGATATTTATTAAATTGATAGCTTTACTAATTTTTTGTATTATCTTAGAATAGAAAAGACGGGACGTGGCGCAGTTTGGCTAGCGCACCAGTATGGGGTACTGGGGGTCGGAGGTTCAAATCCTCTCGTCCCGACCATTGAGTACGTATTCTATGTAATTAGGTATATAACATATATAACTAATCAAAATATAAAAACTATGGGGCCGAGATCAAAAAACAATAAAACCGAATCCATAAAAGATAGGACAGTTGAGCATATCGAATATATATCAACCGATATACTCGAAGATATTAGAAAAATACCACAGGGAAAAAGCGGACTTGTCATAATAAAAGGGCCCAACATCGGAGATAAATTTTTAATAAATAAACAGGAACTTTCAATAGGAAGAAACCCTGCATCCGATATATTCCTTGACGATATAACTGTTTCCAGAAAACATGCCGTAATTATAAAATCAGGAAAAGATTTCAGGATTAAAGATTCGGAAAGTCTAAACGGGAGTTATCTAAATGGTAAAATAGTTGAAAATGCAATACTAAAAGACATGGATAGAATTCAGATCGGAAAGTATATTTTTTTATTTTTTAATTCCGGTTTCAATAATCCTAAAAAAATAAAAAATGAAAGAGAAGATGGATAATAAAATCTCAGGAAAAACTTCAGATAAAAAGTATCTTACAATAGGCAGGGTAGTTAAAAACTTAAAAAAAATATACCCTGATTTAAGCAACAGCAAGCTCAGGTTCTTAGAATCGGAAGGACTCCTGTCACCAAAAAGGGCATTAAATAAGTACAGGATTTATTTTAGAGAAGATATAGAAAAATTAAATTTTGTTTTAAAAATGCAGAAAGATTTTTATATGCCCCTTGAAATCATTAAAGATAAATTAAAGTCGAGGGATTATAAGAGATTTCTAAGCGAAAGTGAAGAGTCGATTGAAAATCTTCAGCTTAAACTGGGAGATGAATATAAAGCTGATTATGAGCAGAAACTATATTCTACCGGAGAGCTCAGTAAAAAATTCAAATTAGCGCAATCTTTTATCAATGAATTAATTGAAAACGATATTATTGACTGTAGAGAAGATAATGGTAAGTATGTTATAAATGTAAATGACGTTGAAATTTTAAAGCTTGTAAGTGAACTTTCAAAATACGGTATACATGTAAAACATCTTAAATTATTTGAAAATTTTGCCAGCCGCCATTCCGCCTTTATCCAGCAGATTATTCTTCCTTTGATTATGTCAGGCAAGAAAGACGCCCATAATAGTGCATTAAAGATTATAAATAAACTTGAAATGATGCTCTGCGATTTTCAAGAACTTTTAGTAAAAAAGGAAAATAGGAAATTTCTGGAAAAACATAAATGATAAATAGAATCTCCCCGGTTTCAACTCAAAGTAATTTAAAGATATATCGTATAATTTCGTATTTTTTAATTTTCTTCTTCTTATTTTCTTTTTTCTTTTTTTTAATCCCGCATAAAGTTATCTGCGAATCCGGTAATTCCTTATATAAAGAAGAAATTGATATAGCTGCCAAATCAGCAGTGCTTGTTAATTACGAAACGGGGGATATTCTCTGGGAAAAAAATTCTTCCAGTAAAATGTATCCGGCAAG